>NZ_JBPGXO010000007.1:0-116185 GCF_056755555.1 Luteibacter sp. SVR4-7G
CGATTCCGCAGGGAGGCGTAGGCCGGACGAGGACTTAGCGACAAAAATGGCAGGCGCCGGCGACCCGCCGCCACGCCCAAGCAAGACGCGATGGCGATAGCCGAGCCGGGGCAACGCTCCCTGCGGCGAAGCCGCTTAAGACATGGGCACGCGCCAGCGGGCCAACCGATGCGAAAAGCGGTCGCGCGCAGGGCGCGCTCCTACAAGGGGGGCGCCGGTCTGCTGCGTAGTGCGTGGCGCGCGACCGCGGCCAGTGCGGCGCAGAATCCCGCGGCGAGTACGCCGACGGCTAGCGTGAGCACAGTGTTCGGGAAGACTCGCTCGTTCGGCGCATAGATTGGCCAAGCCAACGATGTTTCGTAGGTGTAGTTGGTCAGCTGGCGGGTCGCGAGTTCGGCGCGCGACTGTTCGAGGGCACGCAGGTCGTCGTTGCTCGTGGCCAATGCCACGCCAGCCAGCGCCGCCGCGGGTCCGTTGCCCGCGGCTTCGCTCATCAGCCGGTCGCGGTTGGCCCGGGTTTCCTTCAGCCTCGACTCCAGTTCTTCCATGCGGCCCCTGGCCAGCGCGACCGGGGCGGCGGCAATCTGGGTATGCACGGCGTGCAGCACGGTGACGGTCGCGGTGGCCAGCTGTTTCGCATCCTCGGCCGAGTACCCGCGAACCCGCAGCTTGATGATGTTGGCGTACGGCATCTGCTCCATCTTCATGCTGCGGCGATAGAGCTGTCCTTCCGGCGCATCCACGGGCACGGCGATGCTTTTCAGCACGTCGTCCTGGAAGGACCGGGTTTCCAGCCGTTCGACCGTGCGCGAGAAAGCCTCCACATGGGGATCCTGTCCCACCGGTGTCGTGCCCACCTGGCCGATCTGGATCCAGGCGGTGGCCTCCCATTGGCTGCGCGCATGGTGCAGATAGGCGAAGGTGGCCGCGAGGATCACGAGGCCCACGCCGATGAACCAGCGCCACTCGCGGACGACGATGCGCCACATGTCGATCAGATAGATTTCGTCGTCTTTTGCCATGCCGGAAACTCGTGGTGGATGGAACGGGAGGGATGCGCCTCGTGCCGGTTCGGCAGGAGCCCCGACAGCAACTGAAGCAGGAGGCAGAGGACGAGGAAGCCGCCGTTCATCCAGATGAAGATCTGCGGTGCGAACGGCGCCATGAGCGACACGTAGGCGATGCGCAGGAACATCAGCAGGCCGAACAGGGACACCCCGGGCCTCAACCGGCGAACGCACCAGAGCAGCAAGGCATACGCCGCCAGCATGGAGGCGATGGCGCCGCCCACGCCCCAGGCCAGGAGGAAGGGAAGGTATTCGGTTCCGACGTTGATGTTGACGGCGTCGAACGGGATATCGGTGTCCGAGGTGAGCAGCTGCCCGCTTCCGGGCACGAGCTGGTGGAAGAGGAAATCCGGATTGGCGTAATGCTTGGCGAGCATCGATGCGAAGTTGTACGGACCCGCGCTGACGTAAAGCACCAGCCACTTGATGCCCTGAGGCGCGGCCTTGTACAGGTCGCCGAATGGCAGGGTCACGTGGTCGATGGAACCGGAACGCAAGCTGCCCAGCACCGAGAACACCACGCAGCCGGTCACCGCCAGCGCGCCGATGGCTTTCCATGGCAGGGGCCGCGAGCCGTCGCGACGGAAGGCCAGCACGAAGGCGACGGAAAACAATCCGGCGAAGATCCGATTGCGATCGATCACCATCACCGGAAACACCAGGCCCACGATCACCAGGCCGTAACGCAGCGCCGGATGGCGAGCGCAAAGCAGGCCGATGACCGGCAGGGTCCAGCACATGTCCGAGATATGCCTGAGGTGCTCGCGTCCGGGCTCGAGGTTGGCATACGACGAGGGATCGCTGATCAGCGGCACCGGGTACAGCGCCACGTCCAGTACGCAGAACACGACGATGACGGCGGCGAAGGCAAGCGCCACGAACGCCTCCCGCGTTCCCGCGTAGTGCCGCTCGCGGAACCGCTCCGGCGGAGGCAACCGCGTGCCGAAGAACGCGTCGGCGAGCATGATGCCTGCCGCCACGAGCACCAGCAGCAGGAGCCCCTGCCCGTAGCCTTCCGGCAGGTCGTAGGTAAGCAGCGTGACGCCGCAGGCCAGGAGCATCGGCAGGCAAAGGTAGGTCGACGGCAGGCGAAGGAGTTGCTTCATGCCGCGCCCACGCGGTGACGGGCGTGCCCGAAGCGGAGCTTCGACAGCGCCAGCAGCGAGAAATACGCCGTCATGTGGATGGCGACGCGTCCCATCCTGCCCTGCAGGAACGCGATCTTCGCCCCGATGTGGCAGGCCTCCGCGCGCAGCCGCGTACGGTCTGGCTCGGCGAACATGCACACCCGCCGCAGCGCCACCTCCCGTGCCTCGGTGAGGTTGACGATGCGCGTGGCGGTGTGCCGCGTCTTGCTGAAGTTGGCACCATGCAGGCGGTAAGCACACACCTTGACGTCGATGAAGCCGATGGCGTCGCGGGCAGCCAGGCGCAGGAACAGGTCCCAGTCGTCGATGCGCAGGCCTTCGGTCCAGCGCGCCACGGTTTCGAGCGCACCCTTGCGCAGCATCGTGACAGGCCCACCGATGGCCCAATGGCTGATTACCGCCCGGCGGATGCCGTCGTCCGACCGGTAGAGGCGCTTGTCGGCGCCGTGCAGGTCGCACATGCCGCTATCGAGGATCTTGTTGCCCTCGCCGTCCACCACGACGCAATCGCCGATGGCCGCCCCCTTGGCGGGATGCGACAGGAGGTAACGGACCAGCGCTTCCGAGCCGCCGGGCAGGAGGTAATCGTCGCTGGCCCCGATGCGCAGGAATTCGCCATGCGCACGGGCGGCCAGCTCGTTGAGCGTGGCGGCGATGCCACGGTTCTCGCGGCTCACGTATTCCACCGGGATATGGTCGCGGTGGAGCGCCAGCCATGCCTCGATCCGCTCGGCGGTGCGATCGGTCGAGCCATCGTCGATGATGACGATCTCCTTGGCCGGATACGGGTCGGCCAGGATGCTGTCCAGGCAGTGCTGTACGAACGCTTCGTGGTTGTACGCCGGAACCAGCACGGAAACCAGCGGCATCGGGGTCGTGGAGGCAGCCATGTCAGAGGGCTCCCAGGTAGCGCCGCGCTACGACGAGGTTGAAGAGCAGGTAGATCGCATAGTTCGCCGCGAACGCGTACATCGCGCCTATGAGGCCGAAATGCGCGGAAAACGCATGCACGAGGAGAAAGTAGGTCGCCGCGAAGACCAGTTCGGAGACGATGAAGAGGCGGGTCATCGCCTTGGCCAGCATCAGGTAGGCCATGACGAACGAAGCGATTTTCAGGACATCGCCGATGAGCTGGGGTGCGTACAACGCGTTCGCCGCGGCGAAGTCGCCACTGAACAGCACCCGTGTGACGGTGTCACGCAGGAGGTAGATGAGCGCGGCCACCAGCGTCACCGCCGGCAGCAGGTAGCGCCATGCTTCACGCAGCGCCTCGACCAGGGGACCCCGCTCTTTCGCCGCCGCAAGGCGCGGCAGGTAGTAGATGTTGATCGCCGTGACGATGAACAGCAGGTAGGCGTCCGACACGCGGGTCACCGCCTGCCAGTAGCCCACCTGTTCCCAGCCGAAGCGGCCGGCGAGGTCGTCGCGCACGGCGATGTTGACCAGGGGCGGCACCAGGGCCGAGGTCAGCGTCATCGTGGAGAAGGCCGCGAGCCGTCCGGTCATCTCGCGATCGAAGCGCATGCGGAGCATGCCCCGGCTGAAATAGGGACTGCGCCACCATGCGGGCAGGCCGACAATCAGCCAGAGCACCTGGCCGAGCACCAGGGAGAGCAGCGCACCGTACAGGTGCAGCCAGCGCGACAGCGTGAGCGCGGCCAGCATCGCCAGCAGCGAACCGGCGACCTGGATGAGCGCCAGCCGGCGCACGTCCATGAAGCCGTTGATGACGGCGAGGATGTAGTTGACGATGGCGACGCCGAGCTGGGCAAAGGCCAGGATGCGAACCAGGCCTGCATAGCTCGCGTCGCCGAGCAGCCACAGCGCGATCTTCGCGCTGAACAGCCAGGTGACCAGGCCCATCGCGCAGGAAGCGAGCAAGGCATACCAGAGTGCCGCGGCCAGGAGCCGCGACAGGCGGGCACTGTCCTCACGGTATTCGGCTACGTACTTCACGACGGCGGAGCCGATGCCTCCCCCCGCGAACACGGCCAGCAGCGACATCAGGCTGATGAACTGGCCGAGGCGCCCCACGCCGGCGGGGCCAGCGAACGATGCCACGAGCTTCACCACCAGCAGCGCGGCGAGCAGGCGCGCCGCGGTACCGGCTGCCGCATAGAAACCGGAGCGGACGAAATTCATGGCACTGCGAACGAAAGGCAGGCGTCGATCACCCGCTCGACCTGCTCCCCACCCAGGTTGGGTGCCAGCGGCAGGCTCAACACCTCGTCGTGCATGCGCTCGGTCAGCGGCAGCGCGAGACCGCGCAGTTGCGGATAGGCACCCTGCCGGTGCGGAGGTATCGGGTAATGCACCAGGGTCTGTACGCCGGCATCGGCGAGGTGCGCGCGCAACGCCTCGCGCCACGCGCTGCGCACTACGAACAGATGCCATGCATGGCCACCGGGACGGCCTTCCGCGGGAACGCGGATGGCCGGATGGACGATCGCTTCCCGGTACATGGCGGCGATGCGGCGCCGCGCGGCGTTCTCCGCATCGATGTAGCGAAGCTTCACGCGGAGCATGGCCGCCTGGATCTCATCGAGGCGCGAATTCACGCCTGCCCGTGCGTGGCGGTACTTCTCCACCGAACCGTAGTTGCGCAGTTCGCGTACGGTAGCCGCGAGGACGTCGTCGTCCGTCACCACCGCGCCGGCATCACCCAGCGCGCCGAAGTTCTTGCCCGGATAGAAGCTGAAGGCTGCCGCGTCGCCGAACGCGCCCGCCTTGCGCCCGCCGTTCGATGCGCCATGCGCCTGTGCGGCGTCCTCGATCAGCAGCAGGCCGTACCGCCGCGCGATCGTGGCCAGCGCCTGCGTGTCGGCCAGGCGCCCATAGAGATGCACCGCCATGATGGCCCGCGTGCGCGGTCCGATGGCCGCTTCGACCCGGGCCGGGTCCAGGTTGAACGATTCGTCGTCCGGTTCCACGGGCACGGGCACCAGCCGGTTGGCACTCACGGCGAGGAAACTCGCGATGAACGTGTTGGCGGGGACGATCACCTCGTCGCCCTCGTCCATGCTCCCGAGTTCCATGTAGGCACGCAGGATCAGCGCCAGCGCGTCCAGGCCGTTGCCCACGCCGACGGCATGGCGCACACCGCACCACCGGGCGAACTCGCTTTCGAATGCGGACAGCTCCTCGCCAAGGATGTAACGGCCGGAGTCGATGACGCGGGCCGCTGCGGCCTTGAGTTCACCGGCATGCGCCGCGTTGACCTCGCGGAGGTCAAGGAACGGCACGGCCGGCGACGCAATCGTCACCACGCGGTGCCCCCGAGCCTCGCATCGCCGCGTACCTCGCTCAGGAACTCATCGTAATTGGTGATGTAGTCGGCCGGGTCGTAGAACTGGTCGGCCAGCACCATCAGCACGCAGTCGTCGCTGAAGTCGTAGAGATCGCGCCACACCATGCTCCCCAGCAGCAGGCCCTTCGCCGGGTCGTCGAGGGTCACCTCCGTAGGCCCGGTGCCGTCGTCGAGGAGGATGGTGACGCTGCCGCGCACGGCCACCGCCAGCTGGTTGAGGTGCCGGTGTGCGTGCATGCCGCGATGCACGTCGGTGCTCGTGGAGAAAAGGTAATAAACGCGCCGGATGGGAAAGGGCACGTTCCGTTCCTGCTCGAGCGCGACGAGCATGCCACGGCTGTCGCCGTGCGTTTGCAGGAGGATCGGTTGGATGTCCATGTTGGGGCGACCTGCTGGGCTCACGGCGGACTCCCACCTGAGTGCCGAAGCCCGCGGCAAAAGGTTGTGGGGGCGCCGCGGCAACCTTCTCCGCGTCGACCGGCACTCAGACGGACATGGCACTCGAGGAGCCCTGGCGATGACCAACGCGGAACCGGTACCGACGCGCCCGCGCAAGCTGGTGGCGCTCCACTGGCTCACGGTCCTGTGTGTCGTCGCGGCAGCGACGCTGATCCTCATGCGCGACGAGCTGGAGGGGTTCGACGGGCGCACGGTGCGCATGTGGCTGCTCGAGGGACACCGCCATGCCGGGCTGCTCGTGCTCCTGCTCTTCGGCGTCCGGGTGGCCCTGCGTGTCCGCTACGGCAAGCTGCAGCCGGGCGGCGACCACCCGCGGATCGTGCGCATCTGCGCCGGCATCACCCATGTCGCCCTGTATGCCCTGCTCCTCGCCCTGCCCCTCCTGGGCTGGGCGATGTCCAGCGCCGCGGGCAACGACGTGCACTTCTTCGGTCTCACCCTGCCGGCACTGGTCGGCGAGGACGAGGACCTGGCGGACAACCTGCAGGCCCTGCACATCGATGCCGCCTGGGCCCTGCTCGTGCTCGTCACCCTGCATCTTGGCGCCGCGCTCTGGCACCACTTCGTGCTGCGCGACCACACGCTCCGAATGATGTTACCGAGGCGCCGCCGCTGATGGGCGGCGGCTGCCTGCACGTTGCGACCCATCGATAGGAAGAGGGAACAGACCATGCTGCCGTTATCCAGCCGACGCGTGAAGCGAAGGACCGACAAGTTGCTCCTCGGTGGCCTCATGGCCGCTCTCCTGCTCTTCGCCACCACGGCGGCACAGGCCATTCCCGCCTATGCCCGCCAGACCGGCGCGGCCTGCGCGGACTGCCATGCGGGCGCCTACGGTCCCGCGCTCACGCCCTACGGCATGCGCTTCAAGCTGGGCGGCTACACCGATACCGACGGCAAGGGCACCAAGATCCCCTTGGCCATGCAGCTGACCGAGACGCACACCAATCCGGCGCGCGGCGACAGCACCACCGCCTTGACCGAGGGTGACCTGTACCTTGCCGGCCGCCTCACCGACCAGATCGGCGGTTTCGTCAAGGTCGAGGCCGACCACACCGGACACAACACGTACAACACGAAGCTCAGCAGCGTGGACCTGCGCTTCGTCGCCAAGGAACTGAAGATCGGCGGCAAGGACACCTTGTTCGGCGTGAGCGTGAACAACAGCCCAGGCTTCAGCGACCCGCTCCACAACCTGCCGTCGGCCAACTTCCTCGGTCCGGCAGGCATCACCGGTTCCCTGCTCAATCCCTCCAGCCCGAACTCGCTGTCCAACCGCGTGATCGGCGCGACGGCCTACGCGCTCTACGACAACGACTGGTATGGCGAAGTGGGTACCTATCGCTCCCTGCCCACATCGCAGCAGGACCACCTCGGTTACAACATCGGCGGCGACCCGGGACGCCTCCGCGATACGGCCTATACCCGCTTCGCGTACATGAAGGACATGAAGACGCAGTTCTTCTCGGCGGGCCTGGTCGGCCTGACCACGAAGCGGCAACTGCCCCGCTCCGGCCCCAGCGACGACATCGTCGACCTCGGCTACGACCTCACCTACCAGTACCTGGGCAACCGCGACCACATCGTGCAGCTCGCGTACGTGAACATCCTCGAGAAGCGCGATTACGGCAGCACGCCGGTGATCGGGGGCGTCGTCGCACGCGACAGCGGCATCGTGCACGACCAGACGATGAGCGTCACCTACACCTTCAAGCAGACCTACGGCGTGACCTTCAGCCACTTCAAGAGCACCGGATCGCGCGACCTGGCGCGCTTCGGGCCCTCGGGCGATCCGGACACGACCACCAACCTCATCAGCGTGTACTGGGCACCGTTCGGCAAGGACGATTCGTATACCTCGATCGCCAACCTGAAGCTCGCGGCCACCTGGTTCCGCTTCAGCCGCTTCGCCGGCAGGGAAGACGACATCTTCTTCGCGCCACCAGGTACGCAGCGGACGGACGCTCGCGACCTGAACGCGTTTTCCCTCTCGGCCAGCATCGCTTTCTGACCATGAAGGGAGCCGTTCGAGTGCCGACATCCATCTTGCGACAAAGCCTCCATCTCGCCGTTTTCCTCGTCGCGGCCGCCGGCTGGGCGGCAACGCCCGCCCGGGCCGGCGACGCCAACGCCGGCAAGGACGTTTTCAAGTCCGAATGCGCCGAGTGCCACACCGTGAAGGAGGGCCGCAACAAGAAAGGCCCCAGCCTGTTCGGCATCGTGGGCCGGAAGGCCGGCAGCGTGCCCGACTACGACTACTCCGACGCGCTGAAACAGAGCCCGTGGACGTGGACGGCGGAACAGCTGCACACCTACCTTTCGCAACCGGCGAAAAAGGCCAACCCGGGCACGAAAATGAAATACGAGGGCCTCGACAACCCCAAGGATCTCGACGACCTGATTTCCTATCTCGGCACCCTGCACTAGAGTGGATCCGGGCCGCCCGGAGGCGGCCCGGATCGGCCGGTTGCCGCAGATGGAGTATGGTCCCGCGTTCCCGCATGCCCTGCACCACCGACAGGTCACCCGAACCCGCGCGAGCCTGGGAGCCCGCGTGGGTTTCCTCGTCGGGGTGGCCCTGGCCTGTCCGGCGCTCCATGCACAGACCTCGCCCCTGAGCGGCACCGTTGCGCTCAGTTCGCAGCTCGTCGATCGCGGCCTGGCCATCACCCGGCCCGGGCCTGTTCTGCAGGGCGCGCTCAACTGGGCCTCGCCGTCCGGATGGTCGGTTGGCGTCTCCGCCAGCGCGCAGGTCCACAGGCCGCGCGGCTTCGCCGGCTTCGTCGCCCAGGTGGCGCATTCCTGGTCGCTGTCGACGGACTGGCAGATGCAGGCCAGCCTCATCGACTACCGCTATCCCAGCCACGGCCGGAGCCGGACCTACGACCGCACGGAACTGGGCGTGAGCTGGATCTACCGCGACGTGCTCACCTTCGGCCTGTCGGGTTCGCACCTGAACAACTACGGCGGCCAGCGTCCGCGCGGCGCGGCCGATCTCGGCCTGCATTGGCCCCTGGCGCGGGGCTTCGCGCTCTCGGCGAGCGCCGGCGTGGCCCAGGAGCTGGTCCCGCCGCGCGGGTCCGGCTACGAGCGGCGGAACCACTATTATTACGGGCATGCAGGCCTCACCTGGGATAACGGACCCTGGCGTATCGAAGTGGCCCACATCGCCAGCAACCGCGACCGCCAGTCGTTCCAGCCCAAAGTCTCACCGTGGACGGCGACCGTGTCGCGGGCTTTCTGAAAGGTAACCGGGGCAACCTTTTGCCTCCCGCCCGGGACTCACGAGTCATCCGAACCGATGGGCCAGCCCATGAGCGACGCCAACAACGAGGCCGATGCCACCGACCGTCAGCTGCTGCGGCGCATGGCGGACGGCGACCGCGCCGCGCTGTCGGTCATGTACCGCGCCTACCATGGGCGGCTCTGCCGCTTCCTGTCGCGCATCACGCGGCGTAGCGACATCGTCGAGGAAGCCATCAACGACTGCTTCTGGATCGCCTGGCAGAAGGCCGGCACGTTCCAGGGCGATTCCCGCGTCTCCACCTGGATCATGGGCATCGCCTACCGCTGCGGCCTCAAGGCCCTGCGCCAGCACGGCAGCGAGCCGGTGGACGAGGACAGCCTTCCCGAGGACCGCACGCCGGCCCACGATCCCGACGACGACCGGGTGATGCGCGACTGGCTGGGCAAGGGCCTCGAGAGACTTTCCGCCGACCAGCGCGTCGTGGTCGAACTGGTGTACGGCGTCGGCCATACGCTGGACGACGTCGCGACGATCATGGGCTGCCCGGTGGGTACCGTGAAGGCACGCCTGTTCCACGCGCGGGTGAAACTGCGCAACGTGCTTCCCGGACTTGCCGGGGAGCGAACCATCAACAGAGAGAACGCGCCATGACCCTCCATAAGGATGCTGGCAGGGATTGCACACGAGCCTGGGAAGCGATGCCCTGGGTACTCCGCGGCGATGCCTCCGCCGAACAAGGCGAGTGGCTGGAAGCCCACCTTGCCGGCTGCCCGGCCTGCCGCGAGGAATTCGCCCAGCAGGAACGCCTGCGCGCGGCGCTGTCGCTGCCGTCCGACCTCGCGGTCGACGCGGAGGCAGGGCTTGCGCGGTTGATGAGCCGCATCGACGACGCCGAGGCACAACCTCCCATGACGCGCCGCTTCGCGTCGTCGGGCTGGCTGGTCCGCGGCCTGGTTGCCGCGGTGCTGGTCCAGGCCATCGGTATCGGCGTGCTCGGCATCAAGCTGCGCGGCGAGGAATCGCCCGCCCCTGTGTACCGTACCTTGAGCCAGCCCGATGCTCCTGTCCCTGCGGGCGCGCTGCGCGTCGTCCCGCAGTCGTCGATGAAGGTCGCCGAGTGGAACCGGCTCCTGCAGGATTTCCACCTGCGTGTCGCCGGCGGACCTAACGACGTGGGCGCCTATACGCTGGTTTCCGAAGACGGCAAGGCCGCGTCGAAAGAAACCCTGCTGCGCCTGCGCGCCACGCCGGGCATCCGCTTCGCGGAGCCCGTCAGCGGAGCGCCATGAAGCGGCTGCTTTTCGTCCTTTCGGCGGCGTTGCTTCTTTCCACGCTGGGCGGGTGCGCGGCCGTGCCCGCCGCGCCCGGCCCCTCCACAGGCGGCACGTCGCCAGCCGGCGACGTCGCCGCCATGGACAGCAACCGCGACATCGTCCTGGCCGTGGCCAACCCGCTGGAGCCGGCGGCGACGCACGCGGGCTCCAACCTGCTCGGCTACACGCCCTCGGCCAATTACAGCGCAGGCCAGCGCGCGGCATCCGCCCTGGCGGATATCGAGAAGGCCTATGGCGTGCGCACGCTCACGGGCTGGCCGATCAAGGCGCTGGGCCTCTACTGCGTCGTCATGCAGCCGCCACCCGGCGTGGACCGCGATGCGCTCATCGCGCGGCTCGTGGCGGACAAGCGCGTGCAACTGGCGCAGCCGCTGCAGGAATACGCCGTCTACAGCGATGCCGACAGCGCGCAGAAGGCGGCGCCGCAGGACGGACGCCGTTACAACGATCCTTATACGGACCTGCAGCGCGGGTTCGTCGAAACCCGGGCGGCGGTCGCGCACACGGTGACCCAGGGCGACGGCGTGCACGTCGCGGTCGTCGACACCGGCGCCGACATGAGCCATCCCGATCTTCGCGACCACGTGCGCGACGGCGGCGATGCCGTGGACGACAACGCCGGCGCATTCAACACCGACCGCCACGGAACCGAGGTGGCCGGGATCATCGCCGCCGAGGCCGACAATCACCAGGGCATGGTGGGCATCGCGCCGAAGTCGCGCATCAGCGTCTACAAGGCCTGCTGGTACCCCGATCCCGCCAAGGGCGCGCGTTGCAACTCGTTCACCCTCGCCAAGGCGCTCGCGGCGGTCAACGACACCGATGCGCGCATCGTCAACATGAGCCTCGGCGGCCCCGCGGATCCGCTGCTCGGCAAGCTGCTCGAGCAGTTACTGAGCCAGGGACGCATCGTCGTGGCCGCGCTGCCGCCCGGCGGCGGTACCGGCGGTTTCCCCGACAACGCGCCCGGCGTCATCGTCGTCCGTTCGAGCGAGGCCACGGCGGCGGCGTCCGGCGTCCTGAGCGCACCCGGCAAGGACATCCTCACCACCCAGCCCGGCGGCGGCTACGACTTCACCTCGGGCTCCTCGATGGCCGCGGCGCATGTCAGCGGCATCCTCGCCCTGTTGCTGTCGCTGTCGCCCCGGCTGGACGCCGGCACGGCACGCGACATCTTGCTGCGAACCAGCAGCGTCACCCACGGTATGCTGGAAGTGGATGCCGCCGCGGCCGTGGCCGCGCTGGGCGCGGAGCGCAGAAAGCAGTAAAATCAAGGCCATGCGTATCGGCCCCTACTCCATCGCGCCTGCCGTGGTGCTCGCACCCATGGCCGGCGTGACCGACAAGCCGTTCCGGCTCCTGTGCAAGCGCATGGGTGCCGGGCTTGCCGTGTCGGAGATGACCACCGCCGATCCGCGCCTGTGGAATACGCGCAAATCGCTGCGGCGCATGGACCACGAGGGCGAACCCGAGCCCGTGAGCGTACAGATTGCCGGTTACGATCCCGGCATGCTCGCCGAGGCCGCCAGGTACAACGCCGACAACGGCGCGCAGATCGTCGACATCAACATGGGCTGCCCCGCCAAGAAGGTGTGCAACGTCTGGTCGGGCTCCGCCCTGCTCCAGGACGAGCCACTCGTGGCGCGCATCCTCCACGCCGTGGTGAAGGCCGTCGACATCCCGGTCACGCTGAAGATCCGCACGGGCTGGGACCGCGAACACCGCAATGCGCTGAGCATCGCCCGCATCGCCGAGGACGCGGGCGTCGCGGCGCTCTCCGTGCACGGGCGTACGCGCGCCGACAAGTACGAAGGCGAGGCCGAGTACGCCACCATCGCCGCGGTGAAGGCCAGCGTTTCCATCCCCGTCCTCGCGAACGGCGACATCGTCGACCCGGCGAAGGCACGCGAGGTCCTGCGCATCACCGGCGCCGACGCGGTCATGATCGGTCGCGGCGCGCAGGGGCGCCCGTGGATCTTCCGCGAGATAGCTCACCACCTGGAGACGGGGGGCTTCCTCCCCGAGCCCACGCCCGGCGAAGTCCGCGACATCCTCACCGGCCACCTCGAACATCTCTACGCGTTCTACGGCGAGGCGATGGGCGTACGCATCGCCCGCAAGCACCTCGGCTGGTACGCGAAGGACCGTCCCGAGAACGCGTCGTTCCGGCACGTGGTGAACAAGGCGGAAGACGCAGCGACGCAGTTGCGCCTTACGCGTGAGTATTTCGATGAGCTGCAAGCAGGCGCCGCCCTAGCCGCCTGATACCCCACGTTTCACGCTGCCTTGAGTACGGCGGCCATCTTCGACCGGTCCAGTTCGCGCTCCCAGGCGCATACGACGATCGCCGCCACGCCGTTGCCGACGAGGTTCGTCATCGCGAGGCCGGTGCCGAGGAAGCGGTGGATGCCGAGGATCAGGACCATGCCCGCCACCGGGACCACCGGCACCACGCTCAGCGTCGAGGCCAGCATCACCAGCGCCGCGCCGGCGACGCCGCTGGCGCCCTTCGAGGTCAGCATGCCAACGATCGCCACCGTGATCTGCTGCTCCAGGGAAAGCTGGATGTTCAGCGCCTGGGCGATGAACAGGATCGCCATGGTCAGGTAGATGTTGGTGCCGTCGAGGTTGAACGAATAGCCGGTCGGCACGACCAGGCCCACCGTCTCCTTCGGGCAACCCAGGTCTTCCATCTTGCGCATCAGCGGCGCGAGCACGACTTCCGACGAACTGGTGCCGAGCACGATCAGCAGCTCGTCCTTGATGTAGGCGCAGAAGCGCAGGATGCTGAAGCCGGCAAAGCGCGCCACCGCGCCCAGCACCAGGACGACGAAGAGGATGCATACGAGGTAGAAGCTGCCGATCAGTTCCATCAGCGGCACCAGCGACACCACGCCGTACTTGCCGATGGTGAAGGCCATGGCGCCGAACGCGCCGATGGACGAGACCGCCGTGATGTAGTGGACGATCTTGAAGAACACCTGCGCACCGGCCTCGATCACGTCGTAGACGGGCTTGCCGCGCTCGCCCACCGAGGCCAGTGCACAACCGAACAGCACCGAGATCAGCAGGATCGAGAGCACGTCGCCCTTCGCGAACGCGCTGACGAAGGTGGAAGGAATGATCGAGAGCAGGAAGCCGATCGACTCGATGTTGTGGCCCTGGGCCACGAGGTTGCCCACCTCGCCTGCCTTCAGCGTAGACGGATCGACATTGAATCCCGTGCCGGGATGGAACACGTGCGCGGCGACGAGTCCGAAGAACAGCGCGAACGTCGAGATCATCTCGAAGTAGAGCAGCGCCTTGCCGCCCACGCGGCCCACCTTGCGCATGTCGCGCATGCCCGCGATGCCGGTCACCACGGTGCAGAAGATGATCGGCCCGATCACCATCTTGATCAGGGCGATGAAGCCGTCGCCCAGCGGCTTCATCGCCACGGCGTACTTCGGCGAGAGATAACCGAGGATCACGCCGATGACCACCGCCACCAGGACCTGGACGTAGAGTTGCCGGTAGAACGGCTTGCGCGGCTTCTGCGACGACGGAACGGTGGCGGCGATATCGGACATGGAGTTCTCGGGCGTGGATCGATCAGGCGAAGTCGTACAGGCGCGCCGGATTGTCGATGAGCAGGCGCTTGCGCAGCCCCTCGTCCGGGCAGAAACGGAACATCAGGTCGACCAGGCCGCCGTCGTTGGGCATGTCCTTCGAGATGTTTGGATGCGGAAAGTCCGTACCCCAGAGCACACGATCGGGCGCGGCCTCGATCAGAGCACTGGCGAACGGGATGGCATCGTCGAAGGGCCTCTTGCCGACCGAGACGCGCTCGGCGCCGCAGACCTTCACCCAGGCAAGCGGGTTGTCCCGCATGAGCGCCAGCAACAGGCGGAAGGGTTCCTGTTCCAGGCCCTTGGCGGCCTGCACGCGGCCCATGTGGTCGATGACGAAGGGCACGCGGATCTTCGCGAGCACGTCGTCGTTCAGTTCCACGATGTCGTTGGCGTCGAGATGCAGCACGACGTGCCAGCCCATTTCGGCCACCTTGTCGAGCACGCGCCAGAACACCTTCATGTCCGGCCGGCCGCCGAGATGCTGCACGAAGTTGAAGCGGACACCGCGCACGCCGCCATGATCCAGCGCCTCGAGGCCCTTGTCGTCGATGCCGTCGTCGACGATGGCCACGCCGCGGTAACGGCCTTCGCCACGCGCGATGGCGTCGAGCATCGCCGTGTTGTCGGTGCCATGGCAGCTGGCCTGGACGATGACGCCACGGTCGAGGCCGAGGAAGTCGTGCAGCGCGACCAGGTGTTCGTAGGGCGCGTCCGGTGGCGTATAGCTGCGGTCGGGCGCATAGGGGAAACGCTCGGCGGGGCCGAACACGTGGCAGTGCGCGTCGCAGGCAAGCGGGGGGAGCGCCTGCTGCGGCTTGGTGGGATGGGGATCGGGGGGGAGGCAGGACTTCATGGGGATGGTCACTCGTGGGGAAGCTCGTCGACGTAGCGCAGGCCGGCGGCTTCGAGCTTCGGCCGCATCCCGTAGATATCGAGGCCGAGTTCGCCCGCCGCAAGACGCTTGCGCTTCTCTTCTTCGTTCAGCGTGCGCTTGCGCGATGCGTCGATGGCGGCATCCACGGTCGCGTAGGGCACGACGACCACGCCGTCGTCGTCGGCGACGATGGCGTCGCCCGGCTTGACCAGCTGGCCGCCGATGACGACGGGTACGTTCACCGAACCGAGCGTGGCCTTCACGGTGCCGCGCGCGTGCACCGCGCGCGCCCAGACCGGAAAGCCCATGCGGCGCAGTTCCGCGCTGTCGCGCACGCCGGCGTCGATGACCAAGCCGGCCACGCCGCGGGCCATCAGCGAGGTGGCGAGCAGGTCGCCGAACATCCCGTCGGTATTCTCGGTGGTGCATGCGACGACCAGGACGTCGCCGGGGCGGCATTGCTCGACGGCCACGTGCAGCATCCAGTTGTCGCCGGGCTGGGCCAGCACGGTGACCGCGGAACCCGCGATGGAGCGGTCCTGCTGGATCGGCGCGATCGGCGGCTGGAACAGGCCGGTGCGGCCCTGCGCCTCGTGCACCGTCGCCACGCCGAACCCGGCCAGCGCGCTGGCCTGCTCTGCGCCGATGGACGGGCGCTTGCGAACGACCACGCCGATCATGCGAGCGTCCCCTGGGTCACGTGCGGGAACACGCGCTGGAACGCTTCCGCGTAGGTGATCTTGAAATCCGAATTGCGCGAGGCCTGGGCACCGCGCTGCAGGCCGACCCGGGTGTAGTACTCCCACAGGTGTTCCTGCGCGCGCATGGTTTCGAAGGCCGCGCGCTTCTTTTCCCAGACCGGCGTGATGTCGAGGAACAGCTCGGGCTTCCATTCGCACTGCTCGGGCTGGTGCGGCTCGAACAGGAAGACCGGCGGCGCGCCGATCACCGGCACCTGCGGCTCGTGGCCATGCGCCTGGGCGACCACGCGCGCCTCCTGGGCCACGTGGGTGGCGAGCGGATGATCGAAGTTATACGGGTCCTTCAGCGAGTGGCTGAGCACGAAGGACGGGCGCAGCTCGCGATACACCTTGGCGAGGTGGAACACCACGTCGAGGTCGGCGCGCATCGGATAATCGCCGATGTCGAGGAATTCCACGCTGGCGCCGAGAATGTCCGCGGCTTCCTGCGCCTCGGCGCGGCGGTCGGTCTTCACCTTTTCCATCGTCATGCCCGGCTGGCGCCACAGCTTCGCGGATTCGCCGCGCTCGCCGAACGACAGGCAGACGATGTGCACGCGCCAGCCCTGGGCCACATGGAGCGCGATGGCGCCGCCGGCGCGCCAGACGAAATCGGCGGAATGGGCGCTGACGACGAGCGCGGTTTTCTGTTCGGACATGGCTAGCTCCAGGTGCGGGGGATCAGGCGGCGGGGCCGCGCCAGATCGATGGGGAGACGGGAACGGTGCCGCGCATCAGCAGCCGCGCGGTGCGCAGGAGCGCCGCGCGGACCACGCGCGTGCCCTCCATGCCCACCTCGACGCTGAACTCGCCGGTGGGGTGTTCGATCGAAAGAGTGCGCACGTCGCCCTCGCCCGGGTTCGCGACGTCGTAGGCCACCGAGCCCGGCAGGACGGCGGCCGTGGCGACGGTGACCGCACCGAGCACGCCGATCGAGGTATGCACGTCGTGTGGAATGAAGGTGCGCGTGCCGATGGCGCCGCCGGCGCGCGGTGGCGACACCAGGGTGATCTTGGGTACCGGCTTGTGGGTGACGTCGCCGAGGTTCATCAGCGGCGCGGCCTGCAGGCGCAACGCCTCGATGCGGGCCTTGAGCGCGGCATTGCCGTCGAGTTGTTCGGGCGTCTCGTCGCCGCTCACGCCGAGCGCGGCCGCGGCGATGATCATGACCGGCATGCCGTTGTCGATCAGCGTCATCTCGACGCCGTCGACGGTGTCACGCACGTTGCCCGTGGGCAGCAGGCTACCCGTGAGCGAGCCCTCGGTGTCGAGGAAGCCGCAGGTCACGGGTGCCGCGGGACGCGGCACGCCGTCGATGCGCGCGTCGCCATCGTACGCGGGCCGGCCGAACGGCGTCTCGATGGTGATTTCGGCCACCACGCCGGTATTCACCGTGCGTACGCGGCGGGTCGTGGTGCCGTGGTCGCCCTGGAGGAGGCCCGACTCGATCGCCGCAGGCAAGGCGGCCGCGAGCATGTTGCCGCAATTGGGCGTGGTATCCACCGTCGCATCGGCGATGCCGACCTGGCCGAACAGGAAGTCGAGATCGGCGACGCCGTCGGTTGGAACGGACAGGATGCCCACCTTGCTGGTCAGTGTCTTCGCGCCGCCGAGGCCGTCGATCTGGCGGGGGTCCGGCGAGCCCATGGCCGCCAGGATCACCGCGTCGCGGGTGGCACGGTCCGCGGGCAGGTCACGGGCAAGAAAGAAGGGACCTTTCGAGGTTCCGCCTCGCATGTACCAGCAGGGAATTTCGTGCGCCATGGCTTTCGACCGGGAGAGCTGATGGAGCGATGGTCTTCCCGGCGGCGGGGGGGTACAACGCGTTCGGCGGCCTATCTGCTTTGCGTAATTGTCATAGCCGGGGCGGTGTCTTGCATTTGATGCAATGCAGCACGGTTGGGAAGCGTAGAGGCGCTGGATTCCTGCCTTCGCAGGAATGACGAAAGCTCCCCGCCGGCGTCCCTGCGAAGGCAGGGACCTAGCGACTCCACCTCTGGCTCCAGCTCACTCCCGCGGATCGAGCTTGCCTTCCGCGATCAGTTCGTCCACCAGGGCCAGTGCCTTTTCCGTGATCGGACTCATCGGCCGCTGGGTAGGCGTGGCGACCACCAGGCGCGTGACGATGTTCGGCATCACGATCGGCACCGCGCGCAGCTGGTGCGGCCCGCGTCGTGCCAGCACCGCGTTTCGCGAAAGCACGCCATAGCCCACGCCGCGTTCGACCAGATCCAGCAGCGAACGGACCGAATCGATTTCCAGCCGGATATCGAGCGACACGCCGTAGCGCGCGGCATCCGCCTCGATGAGTTGCCGCACCGAATGCAGCGGCGAGGGAATGATCAGCGGATACTGGCCAAGGGTTGCCAGGGGCACGCTGGCCGGCAGGTCGCGGCCATCCTTCATGCTGCCGATGAGGTAAAGCTGCTCGGAATGCACGTGGCGGAAACGCATGTTCGCGTTCACCGCGGGGTTGTACAGCAACGCGCAGTCCAGGCGGCCAAGCTGCAGCCATTCGAGCAGGCTCGCACTCAGCGCTTCCACCACGCTGATCTGCGCGGCCGGATAGCGTTCGCGGAAACGCATGACGAGGTCGACGGTGAGCAGGCCGCCCACGCTGGGCGGAAGGCCGATGGCGAGCTTGCCGGCGACGACGCCGCGTGCCTGGCCCAGCTGCATGCGCGCCACTTCCACCTGGCGCAGGATGCCGCGGCCATGTTCGACCAGTTCGCGGCCGGCCTCGGTGGCGACCACGCCACGGCCGTTGCGCTCCAGCAGGTGGGTGCCCAGTTCCATTTCGAGCTGGCGCACCTGGCGGCTCAACAACGACTGCGACACGTCGAGGGTTGCGGCGGCCCGGGTAAGGCTGCCGAACTCGACGATGCGGATGAAGCTCTGCAGGTGTTTCAGGTCCACGGCGCGATTATGTCACTGGCTGCCCGGTCCGCCCATGTTCACCATCACGCGCAGGCCGATCACGATGGCGTTGGCCGGCACGCGCTTGACGCCGGCGGTGTTGCCGAGGATGTCCGGATGCACGATGTACTGCAGGTTCGGCACCAGGCTCACCACCGGGAAGAGCTTGTAGCTGTAGTTGAGCTCGGTCATCCACTCGTTGCGGGCGAAGTGATCGTTCGTGCCGCTGTTCTTGTGGATCAGGTCGTCCTCGAAGCCCACCGCCTTGCGGCTGAAGCGGAACAGCGTGGCCTGGAAGCCCAGCGAATCGGTGGGACGCGCCGCGGACAGACCGGTCCAGAGCAGGCCGAAGGTCGACTGCAGCGTGTAGTTCTCGGCGTTGTCCATCGGTCCGGTGATCGAACCGAACAGCGCGAGGTTGCGTGTGTTGCGGGTCGGGTCCGGCTTCCACACGACCTTGTCGGCGAGCAGGTAGAGACCGTAACGGCCGCCCTGGTAATTGCGGGCGGCGCCGCCGACGAGGCCGCGATGCAGGCCCTTCGTGTTGAGTTCGGGATCGGTGAACGGGGCCGAGTTGTACCAGCCGCCGATCATCAGGTGCTTCGGATAAGGGTCGTTGGCGAAGGTCGTTCCGTACCCGACTTCGACCGGGATGAGCACGCCCGTGGCCTTGCCGATACCCCAGTCGAGGCCGTTGTTGTTGCGGCGGTCCGGATTGATCTCGAACGCGCCGATGGACACGTAGCGCTCGTCCGGCTGGTACTTCACGCGCGCCCCCCAGTTCACATAGGGAAAGCCGGTGAAGCCGCCGGAGGTGTTGGTGAGCTGGTACGGGCAGTCCGGTGCGCTGACGAAGCGGCAGCCGTAAGTGGAACGGGCGAACTGCCAGGTCGCATTCATCCGGCCCGCGAGCACGTTGATGTGGCTGCTGGAAAACTGCTGTTCCCAGGTCAGCTGGGCCAGTTCCCACTGGCGCTTCGGATACCAGTAGCCCTGGATCTTCTGGACCACGCCGATATCGTCCGCCGCCACGCTGTGGCCGTAATAGCGCGCGAACGTGATGTGCATCTTGCCGCCTTCGATGCCGGCGAGCTTGGCCATGTCGAGGTCGGCGCCGCCTACCGCGCCGCCGCCATTGGTCGCGCCGAGCCGCTCGCCGCCGCGGACACTGCCCGCCCAGTCGTTCGCCCAGACGAAACGCAGCGACACGCCTTCGTCGCGGAGCCGGTCGACAGGCCCCTTGTCGTCTTTCGTGGCGGCAGGCGCGGTCTGGCGTGGCTGCTGCGCATCCGGGGTGCTCTGTGCGAGAGCTGCGGACGCGAACAGGGTGGCGAACACGGTGATGGCGAAGCGTTGGAACGTCATGGCGGAATACCCCCGAACCCGCCGAAACGCCGACGGAGCGGGGCGATGCTCGTCGCCGTGGGCGGCGGGAACAACGCGATCATGCCACTATCAGCTATGCATCGCATGCATGACTTGCATTACGTCATGAGCATTGTGCATTGCACAAAACCGGCAGGTCGCATTATGTCGCGGATATGGGCCGTGCTTGCCGCAACGCGTCAGCCCCGGCCGCGCTTCCTACAGCCAAGTCCGGCGGGCCTGGCGCGCGTAGAATTCCGGGACGCGGGATCCCAATCGGTGAGCAGACCCATGAGTGAGAAATCCGTCCCGGGCTACGAGCCCTACGAAAGCCCGGCGGGTGGCTGGGGCGCCCTCGGTGCCGTAGCGAAAGCCATCAGCGGGCAGATGGCGATAGCGCGCGAATCCATGGCGCTGCACAAGGTCAACCAGCCGACGGGCTTCGATTGCCCCGGCTGCGCGTGGCCCGACCCGAAAGAAACCTCATCCTTCGAATTCTGCGAGAACGGCGCGAAGGCCGTCTCCTGGGAGGCGACCGCGAAGCGCGTGCGGCCTGAGTTCTTCGCCAGCAACAAGGTCGCGGACCTGTGGAACCTGACCGACTACGCCCTCGAGGGCCTCGGCCGCCTCACCCATCCGATGGCTTACGACCGCGCCAGCGATACCTATAAGCCGATCGCGTGGGACGAGGCATTCCAGCGCATCGGCACGGCGTTGCGCGCCCTGCCCGATCCGAACATGGCCGAGTTCTACACCTCTGGCCGCGCGTCCAACGAGGCTGCCTTCCTCTACCAGCTGTTCGTCCGCGAGTACGGCACGAACAACTTTCCCGACTGTTCGAACATGTGCCACGAGGCCACCAGCGTGGGGCTGCCGCAGTCGGTCGGCTCGGGCAAGGGCACGGTGGTACTGGACGATTTCGAGCATTGCGACGCGATCTTCTGCATCGGCCACAACCCGGGCACGAACCACCCGCGCATGCTGTCCACGCTGCGCGCGGCGTCGCTGCGCGGGGTGCCGATCGTCGTGCTAAACCCCCTCCCCGAGCGCGGCCTGGAGCGTTTCACCTCGCCGCAGCATGCGGTGGAAATGCTTACCGGCAAGTCGGTGCGCATCGCCTCCACCTACTACAAGCTGAAGATCGGCGGCGACGTGGCCGTGCTCAAGGGCATGATGAAGGCGCTGCTCACGGCAGACGAACGCGCCATCGCCGCGGGCATGCCGGGCGTGCTCGACCGCGATTTCATCGCCGCCAACACGACCGGCTTCGAGGCGCTCGCCGAGGATCTCGCCCGAACCTCATGGAACGCCATCGAGCGTCATTCCGGCCTTACCCGCGCCCAGATCGAAGACGCGGCCGACATCTACGCCAAGGCGAAGAACGTGATCGTCTGCTACGGCATGGGCATCACCCAGCACGCGCACGGCACGGAAAACGTCCAGCAGATCGCCAACCTCCTGCTCTTGCGCGGCAACATCGGCCGCCAAGGCGCGGGCATCTGCCCGCTGCGCGGACACAGCAACGTGCAGGGCGACCGCACAGTGGGCATCACGGAAAAGCCGAACGAGGAGCTCAACGAGGGCATTCGCCGGACCTATGGCTTCGAGCCGCCGGTCGAGCATGGCCACGACGCCGTCGCCGCGGTGATCGCCATCCGCGAGGGCCGTTCCAAGGCACTGGTGGCGCTGGGCGGCAACCTCGCCGTCGCGATGCCCGATACCGAAGAAACCTTCGAGGCGATGCGCAAGCTGGACCTCGCCGTGCACATCGCCACGAAGCTCAACCGCTCGCACCTGATCCTGGCGAAGGAGTCGATCATCCTCCCCTGCCTCGGCCGCACCGAACTGGACGAGCAGGCCACCGGCCCGCAGGCCGTCACGGTCGAGGATTCGATGTCGATGGTGCACGCCTCCGCCGGCACCCTCACGCCGGCCTCCGAGCACCTGCGTTCCGAACCATGGATCGTCGCCGGCATCGCCAAGGCGACCCTGCCGCACACACGCGTGGACTGGGGCCGTCTCGTCGGCGACTACAACCTCATCCGCGACGACATCGAGAAGGTCTTCCCGATCTTCCGCGACTTCAACCGCCGCGTGAGCGTGCCCGGCGGCTTCCGCCTGCGCGTGGCGGCGAGCGAGCGCGACTGGGCCACGCCGGACAAGCGTGCGCATTTCCTCCTCGCCCAGGGCCTCGACGAAGATCCGCCGGCGGACGCGGACGGCCTGATGCTCACCACGGTGCGTGCGCACGACCAGTACAACACCACGATCTACAGCCTCAACGACCGCTATCGCGGCGTGAGCGGCCGCCGCGACGTGGTCTTCATGCACCCGAACGACCTCGCCGCGCGGGGGCTCGCGCACGGCGACCGCATCGACGTATTCGCCACCGGCGTGAACGCGGCCGACGGCAAGGAGCGCGCCGTGCGCAACTTCGTCGCCCTGGCATATGACATTGCCGAAGGTTCGGTCGCGATGTACTACCCGGAGGGTAACGCGCTCATCGCACTGGAGAGCCACGACCGCCGCTCCGGCACGCCAGCGTACAAATCCGTGCCCGTGCGCATCGAGGCGGCGGCCCTGGCAAAGGCGGCGCATGCCACCTGAGAGACGCCTCCCCGCCGGCTGCGCCACGCGCCCCGTGATCCGCTTCGAGCGGGGCCGGCGCAACGAGGACGACGACCGGCTGGCCGAGGAAGTGCCGGTCGCGATGCACTTCGACGGCGAGCCGTTCGCGGTGATGATGACGTCGCCGGACGACCTCGAGGATTTTGCGCGCGGCTTCGCACTGACCGAGGGTAAGGTCGGGACGGTGCTCGACATCGCGGACATTGAAATACGCGAAGTGCTCGAAGGGATCATCGTCGACGTACGCACTGTTGGAAGCCGCTTCAGCGGCGAAAAGGGCTCGCCCGGGTCCGCCAACATCGCGGGGGAAGCCGGCTCCCACCCAAGGCGCGAACTGCCGGGCCGCAGCGGCTGCGGCATCTGTGGCAGCCGGGAACTCGAGGACGTGGTGCACCACCCTCCCCCGGTTGCCGCCGGCCCCGTCGTCGGCGCCGATGCCATCGAACGCGCGCTGGAATCGCTGCGCACGCGCCAGCCGGTCAATGCCTTCACCGGATCGGTCCACGCCGCTGGCTGGGCCTCGGTCGACGGCACGATCGTCGACGTGCGGGAAGACGTGGGCAGGCATAACGCGCTCGACAAGCTCATCGGCGCGATGCTCGCCGCGAACGCCGATCCGCGCGACGGCTTCCTGGTGATCACCAGCCGCGCCAGCTACGAAATGGTCACCAAGGCCGCCGTCGCGGGCATGACGATCGTCGTGGCGATTTCCGCGCCCACCGCGCTCGCGGTGCACCTGGCGGAAGATTGCGGGCTGACGCTGCTCGGCTTCGCGCGGCCCGGCCGCTTCAACATCTACAGCCGCCCCGAGCGCATCGCCTGAAAGCCCCGGGGTCCTAACCCCTGCGGCGGCGCAGGCTGTCTTTCACGTCGACGTCGAAGCGCACCGTCGTCGCCACCGTGTCGTAGCCCGGGATGTCGAAGACCAGGCCGTCCTTGCTCGGCAGGCGCGACTGCAGGTCGCGCAATGCCTCGCGCGGCACCTCCATCCGCCATTCGTGCGCCGTGCCCGACAGGGTGCAGCCGTTGTCGGTGGCGTCGATCGCATAACGCATGGTGAAGGCCCTGCCGAACGCGGTGGATCCGAGCAACGCGATGTCCTGGAGCAGTTCGCTCAGTTCGTCCTCGTCGATCCGCACGCGGATCGTGTCCTCCTCCAGTTGCACTCTCATGCGTTCGCCTCGCGCCATTCATCGGGGGTATTGCAGTTGACCAGCAGCCGTGTGTCCAGACCGTCTAGCGGCAATGCCGTCGCACCGAGTCGTGCCTGCAGCGCGGCGATCGAACAGCCGCGCCCGGGCCGGGTCATGAGTTCATCCAGGGCTTCGCGCGCGGCGGCGTGCATGCTCAGGCGCATGGGCAAGGGATGGTCCTGCCAGTGCGTCGCGGCAAGGCTGCGCTCGCCGAGCAGCGGCGCGAGGACCGCGCTGCCAAGCCGCGGCATGTCCACCGGTACGACGAGCCATTCGCCATCGGGCAATGCATGCATCGCGCTCGCGATGCCGCCGACGGGCCCCGTCCCCGGCCAGCGGTCCGGTATGCCGCCCGCGCGGGTGCCGCTGATCGCCACTCGCTCCGCACCGGCATCCCGCAGCGCCTGCATGGTTCTTTCCAGCAGGCTGCGACCGTCGATACGCAGCATCGCCTTGTCTTCGCCCATGCGCGAAGAACGGCCGCCGGCAAGTACGAGGCCCACGATCATGTGGCATCCGCCGGATCGAGGGGCCACGCATTCGGATAGGGAATCATGCGTAAAGCGTAGCGCGCCCCGCGCGTCCCGTGTAGGAGCGCGCACCGCGCGCGACAGCCTTTCGCCCCGGTCCCGAACCTGGCGCGCCAGCTCCGG
The DNA here is from genome assembly GCF_056755555.1 of Luteibacter sp. SVR4-7G. NCBI lineage: Bacteria > Pseudomonadati > Pseudomonadota > Gammaproteobacteria > Lysobacterales > Rhodanobacteraceae > Luteibacter > Luteibacter sp. SVR4-7G. The sequence continues at coordinate 24,543 of NZ_JBPGXO010000007.1, forward strand.
CGCACGGCCTCAACACATGTCGCGCGCGGTGCGCGCTCCTACATGGGAGGGGCCTTTGGGCCCCTCCCTCCTCTTCACGCCGAACGGCGGGACGGTTCCTGTGTCACCGGGCGGTAGGCGTGGAAAGCTACCGTCGCGGAGGCTCGTCCCTGGCTCAACGAGCGCAACGCCGTGCTGTAACCGTCCAGCTGGGCCAGCGGAACATCGGCTTCGATCTCCGTGCGCTCCATCCGGTCGACCAGGTTCACGATCTGCCCGCCGCGGCGTTGCAGGTCGCCCAGCACGTCGCCGACCGCCGCACCCGGCGCGCTTACGGAGACGCGCATCACCGGCTCCAGGAGCACCGTGCCCGTCGCTTCCAGCGCCGATTTCACGGCGATCTGCGCAGCGCGGTGGAAGGCCATCTCGTTCGAATCCACGGCATGCGCCTGTCCATCCAGCACGGCTACCGACGCACCGACCACCGGATACCCGCGCGGTCCTTCCAGCAATGCCGAAGCGACACCCTTCTCCACGGCGGCCTGGAACTGCTTCGGAATCACGCCGCCAGTGGTGCGGTCTTCGAACGCGTTGGACGCGCCACCGTTCGGCGTGATCGACAGCACGACGCGCGCGAACTGGCCGCTGCCGCCCGTCTGCTTGGCGAGCTTGCCTTCGACCGCGCCCGATGCGGCGGCCGGCGTCTCCTGATAGGCCACCCGCGGCGACCCGGTGCGCACCTGCACGCCCCATTCGCGGCGCAGGCGCTCCACCATCACCTCGAGATGGAGTTCGCCCATGCCCCAGACCAGGGTTTCGCCGGTGTCCGGGTCGGTGCCGACACGGAAGGACGGATCCTCCTGCGCCAGGCGCGCCAGCCCATTGCCCAGCTTGAGCAGATCGGCCGAGCGCTCGGGAGACAGGCGCCACGACAGCACGGCAGGCTGCGCCTGGATCGTCTCCAGCCGCGCATGCCGGTGCGCGTCCGACAAGGTCTCGCCGGTGGCGACGTCCTTCCAGCCCGCGATGGCGACGATGTCGCCCGCCTCCGCGGATTCCACGGCTTCGGTGTCTTCCGCGCGCACCACGGCGAGGCGGCCGATGCGCTGCACGCGATCGGTACCGCTGCGCCATACGGCATCACCGACATGCAGGCGACCCGCGTAAAGCCGCACGAAGGCCAGCGGTCCATGCGCCTGGTTCACAACCTTGAAGACGAGCGCGGCCAGCGGCGCTTCCGCATCGGGCGCGATCGTGATGTCGCCGTCGTCGGTGTGTGCGACGACCGCGGGACGGTCGAGCGGCGATGGCAGGTACGCCACCAGCGCATCCAGCAAGGGCTCGATGCCGACGTTGCGGAACGCCGAGCCCGGCAGTACCGGCGAACCCGCGCCCGCGAGCGTGCCCCGCCGTAGCGCCGCGGCGAGCGCGGCGGCGTCGATGGGCTGGTCGGCGAGCCACAGTTCGGCCAGCGCCTCGTCGCGGTCCGCGACGGCCGCGACGAGTTCGGCGCGTGCATCGCGATAGGCCAGGCGCTCGCCGTCGTCCCAGGCATGCGTGCTCGGATTGCCCGCGTCGTCGAAACGCCAGATGCGCTCGGCGACGAGGTCCACGAGGCCGGTCATGTGCTCGTCCTCGACGAGCGGACGCGCGACCACCCACGGATTCGCACCGAGCTTGTCGCGCATCTGCGCCACCACGGCGTCGAAGTCGGCGCCGGGCCGGTCCATCTTGTTGACGAACGCCATGAGCGGCACGCCATGGCGGCGTGCTTGGTGCCACACGGTTTCCGATTGCGGCTGCACGCCGGCAACCCCGGAGAACACCGTCACCGCGCCGTCGAGCACGCGCAGCGAACGCTCGACCTCGATCGCGAAGTCGATGTGCCCCGGCGTGTCGATGAGGGTCAGGCGATGCGGCTGGCCGCCTTCGGGCGTCCAGTTCGCGCGCACGGCCGCGGCGCCGATCGTGATGCCACGCTCGCGCTCCAGTTCCATGTGATCGGTGGTGGTCGCGCCATCGTGCACCTCGCCCGTACGGTGGATCGTGCCGGTCTTGTAAAGGAGGCGCTCGGTAAGTGTGGTCTTGCCTGCATCGACGTGCGCGATGATGCCGAGGTTGCGCCAGCGGCCGACGGGGATACGGGTTTCTCGGGTAGTGCTCATGGCTAGGGTTCCTGGAGGCAAAAAAAAAAGCACCCTTGCGGGTGCTTTCAGGTTCTTCGAGGCCGGAACGCCGTCTTACGACAACGTAGCTCCATGCACGGCGCACGCGCACCCGCGACGCGCCCGTGGGGCGATCGTTGGCATGTGCATCAAATCGTGCTTGCAGCGGAACATGGCTGTCTCTCTTTCGTTGATCGCGGCTATTTGAGGGCGCCCCCGCCGGTTTCAAGAGGCGTTGTAGAAGCGACTGACCATGGGGTGTGGGAGCCGCTTCAACGGCGATGGGTGCTCGCGGCAAGCTGGCCCGCTGCCGCGGGATCGCCGGCATAGCCGGCTCCCACAACGCATCCCGATACAGGGCCGCACCGGCCACCAGGTAGTAGGGGCAGGTGCGAGCCCCTTGAAGATAGCCTTGGCTGGTATATGTAACGTCTACGCCATTACGGCAGGCACCCACCTCCCGACGGAGTTCCGACCATGCGCTACGTGAAACTCGGCCGCACCGGCCTCGATATTTCTCCCCTCGTGCTGGGCTGCATGACGTACGGCGTGCCCGGGCGCGGCACGCATGAGTGGACACTGGACGAGGAAGAAAGTCGTCCGTTCATCCGCAAGGCGCTGGACCTGGGCATCAATTTCTTCGACACCGCAAATTTCTACTCCGACGGAACGTCGGAGGAAATCCTGGGCCGCGCACTGCAGGATTTTGCGAGGCGCGACGAAGTGGTGATCGCCACGAAAACCTTCTATCCCTGGCGCGAAGGCCCGAACGGCGGCGGCCTTTCGCGCAAAGCGATCTTTCATTCCGTGGACGACAGCCTCCGCCGTCTCGGTACCGACTACATCGACCTGCTGCAGATCCATCGCTTCGACCGCCACACGCCGGTGGAGGAGACGATGGAAGCGCTGCATGACGTCGTCAAGGCGGGCAAGGCACGCTACCTCGGCGCGTCGTCCATGTACGCGTGGCAGTTCGCGAAGATGGTGTACACCTCGCGCCTGCACGGATGGACGGAATTCGTGAGCATGCAGGATCACTACAACCTGCTCCAGCGCGAGGAAGAGCGCGAGATGATCCCCTTCTGCATCGACCAGCGCATCGCCGTGCTGCCGTGGAGTCCGCTGGCCCGCGGCCGCCTCACCCGCGACTGGGACGAGCGCAGCGCGCGACAGGAAAGCGATGTGTTCGGCAGCACGCTGTACAACGCCACCGTGGAGTCGGACAAGGCGATCGTCGCAGCGGTGAAGAGGGTCGCGGACGGGCGGGGCGTGCCGCGTGCGCAGGTCGCGCTTTCCTGGGTGGCGCACCGCCAGGGGGTTACCGCGCCGATCGTCGGGGCGACCAAGCCGCACCATCTCGACGATGCCGTGGCGGCGATCGACCTCGTCCTCAGCGCCGAAGAGACGGCGCTCCTGGAGGAGGCCTACGGGCCCCACCCCATCGCAGGATTCTGAGCCTCCGTACCGCTCCCGCCCTGTAGGAGCGCGCCTGCGCGCGACATCCTTTCGCCCCAGTCCCCAGCCTCACGCGCCAGCCCAACGGCATGGCCCCAAAAGATGTCGCGCGCGGGGCGCGCTCCTACAACTTCCGGGCCTGGCGCCTGAATATCCATGCAATCGTCACCCCCTGGCGCTACCCTTCCCGCTGCAAAACGGACCGGGGGCGTGTATCATGGCGCGCCCCTTTTATCTCTTTATCCGTAAAGAAGGATATATCGCCCCGATGAGCAACTACCTCTTCACCTCCGAGTCGGTCTCCGAAGGCCATCCGGACAAGATCGCCGACCAGATCTCGGATGCGGTCCTCGATGCCATCCTGGCGCAGGATCCGCGGGCACGCGTGGCCTGCGAAACGCTGGTGAAGACCGGCGTGGCCATCGTCGCGGGCGAGATCACCACCAGCGCCTGGATCGACCTCGAGGCACTGACCCGCAAGGTCATCCTGGACATCGGCTACGACTCCTCCGAGGTCGGCTTCGATGGCGAGACCTGCGGCGTGCTTAACCTCATCGGCAAGCAGAGCCCGGACATCAACCAGGGCGTGGACCGCAAGAAGCCGGAAGAACAGGGCGCGGGCGACCAGGGCCTGATGTTCGGCTACGCCACCAACGAAACCAGCGAGTACATGCCGGCGGCGATCCACTACGCCCACCGTCTCGTGGAGCAGCAGACCAAGGTTCGCAAGAAGAAGAACTCGCCGCTGCCGTGGCTGCGCCCGGACGCCAAGAGCCAGGTCACCCTGCGCTACGAGAACGGCGAAGCCGTCGCCATCGACGCGGTCGTGCTCTCGACCCAGCACGATCCGGACGTGAAGCAGAAGGACCTCATCGAAGGCGTGCGCGAGCTGATCCTGAAGCCCGTGCTGCCGGCGAAGCTGCTGCACAAGGGCACCAAGTTCCACATCAACCCGACCGGCAAGTTCGTCATCGGCGGTCCGGTGGGCGACTGCGGCCTCACCGGCCGCAAGATCATCGTCGACACCTACGGCGGCTGGGCCCGCCACGGTGGCGGCGCGTTCTCCGGCAAGGATCCGTCGAAGGTCGACCGTTCGGCCGCCTACGCCGCGCGCTACGTGGCGAAGAACATCGTGGCCGCCGGCCTCGCCGACCGTTGCGAGATCCAGGTCAGCTACGCCATCGGCGTGGCCGAGCCCACCTCGATCTCGGTGACCACCTTCGGCACCGGCAAGATCTCCGACGAGAAGATCGAGAAGCTGATCCGCAAGCACTTCGACCTGCGCCCGTACGGCATCATCAAGATGCTCGACCTGGTGCACCCGATGTACCAGCCGACCGCCTCGAACGGTCACTTCGGCCGCAAGCCCTACGAGATCACCGACAAGAACGGCAACACGTTCACGGCGTTCTCCTGGGAGAAGACCGACAAGGCCGAGATCCTGCGCGATGCCGCGGGCCTCGGTGCGAAGGTCGCGCGCAAGTAAGGCGGTCTCGCCTGCGCTATCGGACGGGCACCTTCGGGTGCCCGTTTTTTTTAGGCCTGTCACGAGCACTTCATCGGCCCGGTGCGACACCTAGGGTTCCCCACCCCGGAGAGTCCGCCATGAACCGCCGCCCCGTCCTCGCCATCGCCTTCCTCGCCGCCACGCTGGGCCTCGCCGCGCAGGCCCAGGAAAAGGACAGCCAGGGCGGTACCGCCACGGATGCCGGCTTCTTCAAGAACGCCGGCGCGTCCGGGCTGGCGGAAGTCGAGGCAAGCCAACTCGCGCTGAAGCAGTCGTCGTCGGCCAAGGTGAAGAAATTCGCGCAGATGATGGTGGACGACCACACCCGCGCCAATGAGGAACTCGAGGGATTGAAATCGGGCGACAAGGGTTATGCGCTGGTGCACTCGCCGATGCCGGACAGCGAGAAGATCATCGATGCGATGTCGCGCATGCAGGGCGCCGAATTCGACAAGGCCTACGCGAAGATGATGGTGGCCGACCATGAAAAGGCGGTGGCGATCTTCGAGACCGAGATCGAGAAGGGCTCAAGCCCGCAATTGAAGGCGTTTGCGAAAAGGACCCTGCCGACCTTGAAGCACCACCTGGAGCTGGCGAAGGCGCTGCCGTGAGCAGCGCGTTGTAGGAGCGCGCCTTGCGCGCGACATCTTTTCGCGGAGAGCAGCAGGCCCTGCGGCTCGCGGCCTCAAAAGACGTCGCCCGCAAGCGCGCTCCTACATTACTTATGCGTTGCGGTTGGAGCCTGAGAGGACGTCCACCCAGACGGCCAGCACCAGGATCACGCCCTTGATGATCATCTGCCAGGAATTGTCCACGTCCATCAGCTGCATGCCGCTGTCGAGGCTGGCCATCACCAGGGCGCCGATGAGCGCACCATAGACCGTGCCGGAGCCGCCGCGCATGGAAGTTCCGCCGATGAAGCACGCCGAGATGGCATCGAGTTCGCCGCCCGTGCCCGCCGAGGGCGAACCGGAACCCGTGCGCGCCACCGTGATGATGCCCGCGAAGGCGCACATCAGGCCCATAAGCGCGAAAACCACCAGCTTCACCCGCGCCACGTTCACGCCGGACAGGCGGGTGGCTTCCATGTTGCCGCCGACCGCGTAGATGTGCCGGCCGAATACGGTCTGCGTCGACACGTAAGTGAACGCCGCAAGCAGGCCGAGCAGGATCATCACGGGGATGGGAATGCCATTCGCGTCGTTGAGCATGCGGATGAAGCCCGCGATGAACGCGCCGATGGCTACCAGTCGCGCCACGTCGATCCATACCGCCGCCTGCTGGAGTCCCAGCCTGGAGCGGCGCACGCGCCGGCGCACGGTGAGTCCGACCATCACCAGGAAGATGACGGCGCCGATCCAGCGCGACAGCGCCTGCGGCACAAAGCCCTGACCCAGTGCGATGAGGTCGTCGGGCACGGGGGCGATGGTCGAACTGCCGGTGATGTTCAGCACGATGCCGCGGAAGGCGAGCATGCCGCCGAGACCGACGATGAACGAGGGCACGCGCATCTTCGTGACGATGAAGCCGTTGAAGGCGCCGAGCAGCAGGCCGAGGACGAGCACCGCACCGATCGCGGTCCAGGTTCCCCATCCTTCGTTCACGGTGAGGATCGCCACCACACCGCCGAGCAGGCCAAGCAGCGAACCGATCGAAAGATCGATCTCGCCGGCGATGATGACGAACACCATCCCGCAGGCGAGCATGCCGGTGATCGCCATCTGCCGGAACAGGTTGGAAAGATTCCCGGGCGTGATGAAGGTCGAGTCGGTCTTCACATGGAAGAACACCCAGATGATCGCGACCGCGATGAGCAGGGCGAGGATCTTGTAGCGGACGAACAGTTGCTGGACTTTCTGTGCCTGCATGGACGGCTTTCCTGGTAACGCTGTGAACGGGGCTTCGGATCAGGCCGCGTGTGCGGGCCCCTCCGCCGCATGCGATATGGCGGCGGCGAGCACCTGCTCCTGGGTGAGGCCGAGGCTGGGGAAGTCGCCCCGCAGCTTTCCCTCGCCCACCACGAGCACGCGGTCGCTGACGCCGAGTACCTCGGGCATCTCCGAGGAAACCATGATGATGGCCACGCCCTTGGCCGCCAGTTCGAACATCAGCTTGTAGATGTCGTACTTGGAACCGACGTCGACGCCGCGCGTGGGCTCATCGAGGATGAGCAGCTTCGGGTTGGGCAGCAGCATCTTGGTCAGCACCGCTTTCTGCTGGTTGCCGCCGGACAGCCCCATGATCGGCAGCTCCGGGCTGGACGTCTTCACGCGCAGGCGCTTGATTTCGGCGTCGACGGTCTGCAGCTCGGCCTGACGGTCGATCTGGCCCGCATGCGCGTAATGCGACAGCGTGGCCAGCGTGATGTTGTCGCCGACGCCCAGCATGGGCACGATGCCCTGGCGCTTGCGGTCCTCGGGCACGAGCGACAGCCCCGCCTTGATCGCCTGCTCCGGGGTGCGCACCTTGATCGGCTTGCCTTCCAGCAGCAGTTCGGCTTCGTAGCGTCCCGGGTAGGCACCGAAGATGGCCGACACCAGTTCGGTGCGGCCGGCGCCGACAAGCCCGGCGATCCCGAGGATCTCGCCGCGGCGCACCTGGAAGGAGATGTCGTCCACCCGCTTGCGGTTCGGGTTGGCCACGTCCCAGCAGGTGACGTGGCGTGCCTCGAACACCACCTCGCCGATGTCGTGCTCCACCTTCGGGAACAGGTTCTCGATGTCGCGGCCCACCATGGCCGTGATGATCGAATGCGTGCTCATCTCCGCCATCGGCTTCGTGAGGATGTGCTTGCCGTCACGGATCACGGTGACCGTGTCGCATACCCGCGCCACCTCTTCCAGCTTGTGCGAGATATAGACGCAGGCCACGCCGTCGCGTTTCAGGTCCTCGATGATGGAGAGCAGGGTGTCCGTCTCGGACGAGGTCAGCGACGAGGACGGCTCGTCGAGGATCAGCAGGCGTGCGTTCTTGGCCAGCGCCTTGGCGATCTCGAACAGCTGCTGGTAACCGCCACCGTAGTTCATCACCGGCGCGGCCACGTTCACGTCCTTCAGCTTCAGGCGGGCCAGCAGCGCTTCCGCCTTCGCGTACATTGCGTCGTAATCCATCAGGCCGCCGAAGCGGCGGATCTCGTTGCCGAGGAAGATGTTCTCGGCGACGGAGAGCTGCGGCACCAGCATCAGCTCCTGGTGGATGATGACGATGCCGGCGTCCTCGCTGTCGCGCACCGAATACGCCTTGAGCGGTTTGCCGTCGAAGAGGATCTCGCCCTCCCAGGTGCCATAGGGATAGACCCCCGACAGCACCTTCATGAGAGTGGACTTGCCCGCGCCGTTCTCGCCGCAGAGGCCCACGCATTCGCCCGGCCGCACGGCCAGGTCGATGCCATTCAGCGCGCGCACGCCGGAGAACTCCTTGACGATGCGGCGCATCTCGAACAGGTATTCGCTCATGACGACGGGATCAGGGGCCTACCTGGGCTTGCGTATAGAAGCCGTCCTTCACCACGAGATCGACGTTCTGCTTCGTCAGCGCCGTGGGCTCGAGCAGGATGGTGTCCACGTCCTTCTTGCCGTTGTTCATCTTCGAGGTGAATTTCGGCGTGCCGCCCTTCGCCAGCTCCACGGCAAGGTTGGCGGCGTCGGTGGCGATCGTCTTGATCGGCTTGTACACCGTCATAGTCTGCGTGCCCGCCTTGATCCGCTTGATGGCGGCAAGGTCGGCGTCCTGGCCCGATACCGCGACCTTGCCGGCCAGCTTCTGGCCGTTCAATGCGGCGATGGCGCCGCCGGCCGTGCCGTCGTTGGAGGCGACGATGCCCTGGATGTTGTTCTTGTTCGCGGTGAGCGCGTTCTCGATGATCGACTGCGCGTTCGAAGCGAGCCATTCGTTGGTCCACTGCTGCCCGACGATCTTGATGTCGCCCTTGTCGACCAGCGGCTTCAGGACCTTCATCTGGCCTTCGCGGAGGATCTTCGCATTGTTGTCGGTGGGCGCGCCGCCGAGGAGGAAGTAGTTGCCCTTGGGCGCCGCGTTCACGACGCCCTGCGCCTGCATCTGCCCGACCTTGTCGTTGTCGAAGGAGATGTAGGCATCGACGTCGGCGTTGAGGATCAGGCGGTCGTACGAGACCACCTTGATGCCCGCCTTCTTCGCCTCGGCCACCACCGTGGTGAGCGTCTTCGCATTGAACGGCACGATGACGATGACGTCGACCTTGCGCGAGATCAGGTTCTCGATCTGCTGGATCTGCTTCTGCTCGTTGGCGTCGGCGGACTGCACGGACACGGTGGCGCCCTTGGCCTCGGCCGCGGCCTTGAAGTAATCGCGATCGCGCGTCCAGCGTTCGACGCGAAGGTCGTCGATGGAGAAACCGATCACCGGCTTCTCCTTGCTCGCGTGCGCCGATGGCGTCGCGAAGACGCCGGCGGCAGCCATCGAGAGGGCCAGGAGGGTGTGCAGGGATTGCTGTTTCATGGGCTTCTCCATCCGGTCATGGCATCGCCCTCAGGGAAGGGCGGAAGTCGTCGCCTGCGGCGTCGACGTACAGGGGCTTGAGTTGCTCGTACGAGCGGCGGAACAAAGGGTGGCGCGTTTGCAGGAAATAAGCATGACGCGCTGCATCGGGCTCGAACGCAGCGGTGACGGCCGGCATCGGACAGGCCACCTCGAGCGGGGTGTCCGGCTCGACGGCCAGCCTCGCGAGCCGCGCCGCACCAAGCGCAGGACCCACCTCGCCGCCGCTGCGCAACACCAGCCGCTTGCCGAGGATGTCGGCGAGCATCTGCGTCCAGTAGGCACTGCGCGAACCGCCACCGATGACGGTGATCTCGTCGGCCGCGAGCCCTGTCGATTCCACCGCGAGCAAGCCGTCCAGCAGGCCCAGGCCGACGCCTTCCAGCGTCGCATTGGCGAGGTCGGCGCGGTCGGTGTCGGGGCCCAGCTGCGTGAACGATCCGCGGGCATGCGGATTGTTGTGCGGCGTGCGTTCGCCGGTGAGGTATGGGAGGAACAGCGCACCATGCATGCCGAGCCCGCGCTCCTCGGCTTCGGCAAGCAAGGCGGCGACGCTGGGAAGCCCCGTCAGCCGCGCGGTGAAATCGAGGCAGCTGGCCGCATTCAGCATCACCGACATCAGGTGCCACGTATCCGGCAACGCATGGCAGAAGGCATGCACGGCCTGCTCCGGGCTGGCGAGGAAGCCGTCCGAAACGGCGAAGTACACGCCCGACGTTCCCAGGGAAAGCATCGCCTGCCCGTGGCGCACGATCCCGACGCCGACGGCGCCCGCTGCGTTGTCGCCACCGCCGGCCGCCACGGGCACGCAATCCATCCCCCAGCGCTCGGCCAGTTCGCGGCGCAGGCGCCCGGCCGGCTGGACGCCTTCGAGCACCTGCGGCATGTGCGAGCGGTCGAGCCCCGTCGCGGCGAGCATCGCGTCGCTCCACTGGCGGCTCTTCACGTCCAGCCACAACGTGCCCGCGGCATCCGAGGCGTCAGTCATGTATTCGCCGGTGAGCCGCAGGCGCAGGTAATCCTTCGGCAGCAGCACCTTGGCAACGCGATCGAAGACCTCGCGCTCGTGCCTGCGCACCCAGGCGAGCTTCGGCGCGGTGAAGCCGGGCATGGCCAGGTTGCCCGTGATCGCGCGAAAGCCGGGAATCCGCTCGAGCTCGGCGCATTCCACATCCGCACGGCCGTCGTTCCACAGGATGGCGGGACGCAGGACGTTGTCGGATGCGTCGAGCAATGTCGCCCCGTGCATCTGCCCGGAGAGGCCGATCGCCACGATGCGGCGAGGGTCGATGTCCTTGAGGATTTTCTCTACGGCAGCCTCCGCCGCACCCCACCAGGCCGCCGGGTCCTGCTCAGACCAGCGCGGCCTTGGGTGGAAGGCGTCCAGCGGGCTGCTGGCGTTGGCGCGCACGGCCCCCGCCTCGTCCATGAGGACCGCTTTCACCGAGGATGTGCCCAGATCGATGCCCAGGTACAGGCGCGCCGATGCTTCCATGTCGTATCTCATTCACCCGTAGATATAGCGGTTGACGATGTTCTCGAGCAACTCCTGTCCACCCGAAACGTGCTTGGGACGGAAATCGTGCGCCACCGCATCGTCGGCAAGCGAGGCCAGGGTGTAGCCGCCTTGCAAAATCCTGCTGCCGAAATCGCCGTCCCATCCGGCATAACGCCTGGCCTTGGCCTCGGCCAGCGCGTCGCGCTCGATCATCTTCGCCGCCCGCTCCAGGCTGAGCGCCAGTGCGTCGATCGCGCCGATGTGGCCGTGGAAGAGATCTTCGGCCGCGCTGCTCTGGCGGCGCACCTTGGTGTCGAAGTTGAAGCCGCCCGTGGTGAAGCCACCCGCTTTCAGGATTTCATAGACGATCAGGGTCAGTTCTTCCACGCTGTTGGGAAACTGGTCGGTATCCCAGCCGTTCTGCGGGTCGCCGCGGTTCGCGTCGATCGAGCCGAACAAACCCAGCGAGATCGAGGTCGCCACCTCGTGGTGGAAGGAATGTCCCGCGAGCGTGGCGTGGTTGGCCTCGAGGTTCGTCTTCACCTCGTTCTCCAGGCCGAACTCCTTCAGGAAGCCGTAGACGGTGGCCGCGTCGTAGTCGTACTGGTGCTTGGTCGGCTCCTGCGGCTTCGGCTCGATGAGGATCGTGCCCGTGAAGCCGATCTTGTGCTTGTGCTCGATCACCATCTGGAAGAACCGGCCGAGCTGGCTGCGCTCGCGCTTCAGGTCGGTGTTGAGCAGGGTGTCGTAGCCCTCGCGACCGCCCCAGAGCACGTAATTCGCCCCGCCGAGGCGATGCGTGGCCTCCATGGCGTGGCGCACCTGGGTCGCGGCATAGGCAAAGACTTCCGGCTGCGGATTGGTCGCGGCACCGGCGGCGTAACGCGGATGGCTGAACAGGTTGGCGGTGCCCCACAGCAGTTTCATGCCGGTCTCGGCCTGCTTCTTCTCCAGCACGTCCACCATGGCGGCGAAATTCGACTTGTAGTCCGCGAGGCCATCGCCTTCCGGCGCCACGTCGGTGTCATGGAAGGTGTAGAAGGGCGTGCCCAGCCGCGAAAAGAAATCGAACGCCGCGTCGGTCTTCTCGCGCGCCCTGGCCATCGGATCGCCCGGCTGCTGCCAGGGGCGCGCGAAGGTGCCCAGGCCGAACACGTCGGAGCCCGGCCAGACGAAGGTGTGCCAGTAGCAGGTCGCCAGGCGGAGGTGATCGGCCATGCGCTTGCCGAGCACGAGCTTGTCGGGATCGTAATGATGGAAGGCGAGCGGGTTGTCGCTGCCGGGGCCTTCGTAGCGGATCTTCGGGATAGCGGAAAAGTACGACATACCTGTTCCTTGACGAACGGACGGATTCGGACGATCGTGACCACCGGGCCCTGCCCTGCGCAATTGCGATTTCCAGCGGGTGCGAGGTCTTTTTCGATGCCGCGCTGCGTCATGGTCGAACGCGGCCAACCCTGCTAGTTTCATGCGGCCATGAACCCTCACCGCATCGCCCTGCTCTTCAATGCCAACAAGGTGTACGACCGCCAGGTCATCGCCGGGATTGGCCACTACCTGAACAGCACGCGCGTGGAATGGGACCTCTTCATGGAAGAGGATTTCCGTAGCCGCATGCGCGACATCCGCCAGTTCAAGGGCGATGGCGTCATCGCCGACTTCGACGATCCGGAAGCGCCCGAGGCCTTGTGCGATTTGCACATTCCCGTCGTCGCGGTGGGCGGCTCGTACCACGATCCTTCCGCGTACCCGGCCGGCGTGCCGTACATCGCCACCGACAATGCGCGCCTCGTCCGCCTCGCCTACGACCACCTCATCGAACAGGGTTTGAGCCGCTTCGCCTTCTATGGCCTCCCGCCCCATCCGGGCAGCCGCTGGGCGCAGGAGCGCGAACATGCCTTCCGCGCCATCGTGGAAGAAGAAGCGGTGGAAGCCACGGTATACGAGGGGTCGCCCACCACGGCCGGCGGCTGGGGTGAAGCGGTGGAGGAACTCGTCGCCTGGCTGACCGCGCTGCCCAAGCCCGTCGGCATCATCGCGACCACCGATGCGCGTGCGCGCCAGGTGCTCCAGGCCTGCGTGATCGGCGACATCCCCGTGCCCGAGCAGATCGCCATCGTCGGCATCGACAACGACCCGATGGCCCAGCTGCTCACCCGCATTCCCCTCACCTCGGTGATCCAGGGTGCGGAGGAAATGGGCCGCACGGCGGCGCACCTGCTCCACCAGATGCTTCGCGGCGTGGATTGTTCGGGCACGCGCGTGCTGGTGCCGCCGGTGGGTATCAGCGTGCAGGTATCCAGCCGGTATCACCCGATGCGCAGCCCGCACGTGATGCGGGCGAGCCACTACATCCGCCAGTATGGCTGCCTCGGCATCAAGACCGAGCAGGTGGCCGATTACGTGGGTGTGTCGCGCACCGTGCTGGAAGAGCATTTCAAGCGCGAGCTGAAACAGACGGTGCACCAGGTGATCCTGAAGCACAAGCTCGACAGCGCCTGCGACCTGATCGCGAATACGGACACGCCGCTGGCCGACATCGCGCTGCGTTGCGGCTTCACCTCGCTGCAGTACATGTACGCGGTGTTCCGGCGCGAGTACGATTGCACGCCACGCCAGTACCTCGACCTCCATCGGACGACGGGAGCGACCTGATCGCCTCCCGTCCGGAACGCTCCATGCCCGTATCCAACGCCACCGCCTGGGGCCAACTTCCCGACGGACGCCCCCTGCACCGCTGGACGCTGCGCAACGCCGGCGGCGCGCAGGTCGAGATCAGCGACCTCGGCGCCACCCTCCTTTCGTGGCAGACGCCGGATCGCCAGGGCCGCTTGGGGGAGGTGCTGCTCGGCCATGCCGACGCACGGCAATACCTCGACTCCAACGCCTACATGGGCGGCATCGTGGGCCGCTGGGCCAACCGTATCCGCGGTGGCCGGTTCCGCCTCGACGGCATCGATTACAAGGTGGATCGCAACGATGGCGGCAATCACCTGCATGGCGGGAACGACGGCTTCCACCGGCAGCGCTGGGACGTGGAAACGGAAGGCGACGGGCTGGTCCTGCGGCTCGTCTCGCCCGAGGGCGAGGGCGGCTTCCCCGGCGAGGTGTCCGTGCAACTGCGCCTGCGCCTCGAGGACGACGGCACGCTGGACCTTCGCTATGCGGCCACCTCGGATGCGCCGACGCCCCTCAGCCTCACCGCCCATCCGTATTTCAACCTCAACGACCGGCGGCCGGACATCCGCGACCACCTGATCCGGATCGAGGCGGACGAATTCCTCGCCATCGACGCCGGGGCGATCCCGGTGGGGCGGCAGCGGGTGGCGGGGACGGCCTTCGATTTCCGCGAAGCGGCGCCGATCGGTTCGCGCCTGCACTGGCCGGACCCGCAGCTGCGGCTGGTCGGCGGGTTCGATCACTGCTATGTCCCGCGGGGTGCCCCGGGCAGCGCGCCGCGCATGGTGGCCGTGGTTTCCGAACCCTCCAGCGGCCGCCGCCTGAGCGTGGAAACCGACCGGCCGGGCCTGCAGTTCTATAGCGGCCAGAAGCTCACTGGGCAGCCCGGGCGCCATGCCGACGTCTACGGCCCGTTTGCCGGCTTCGCCCTGGAGACCCAGGCCTTTCCGGACCAGGTGAACGGACCCGACGCCGAAGCCGCGATCCTGCGCCCCGGCAACGTCTGGCGCCAGCACACCCGCTACCGCATCGACGCGGTGTAGGAGCGCGCCTGCGCGCGACATCTTTGAGGCCGTGCCCCGGAGCTGGCGCGTGAACGTGAAAACTGGCGCCAAAAGATGTCGCGCGCAGGCGCGCTCCTACAGCCCGGGTACAATGGCCGGATGTCGCTCATCCAACTCCTTAACGTCGACTACAGCGTCGGCGGCCCGCTCCTGCTCGAACAGGTCGATCTTTCCCTCGATACCGGCGAGCGCGTGTGCATCGTCGGGCGCAACGGGGCCGGCAAGTCCACCTTGCTGAAGCTGATCTCGGGCGAACTGCATCCCGACGACGGCGAGATCCGCCTGCAAGGCGGCACCCGCATCGCCCGGCTCACCCAGGAGGTGCCGCAGGACACCGAGGGCAGCGTATTCGACGTGGTCGCCGACGGCCTCGGCGAGCTCGGCCACCTGCTCGCGCGCTACCACCACCTCCTCGACGCGGGCGACATGGACGGCCTGGGCGACGTACAGGCACAGATCGAGGCACAGAACGCGTGGGACCTCGATTCCCGCGTGCAGCAGGTGATCGAGCGCCTGGAATTGCCGGGGCACACCGATTTCTCCGAGCTGTCGGGCGGCATGAAGCGCCGCGTGCTGCTCGGCCAGGCGCTGGTGCGCGACCCGAACCTGCTCCTGCTCGACGAGCCGACCAATCACCTCGACATCGAGGCGATCGCCTGGCTCGAAGGTTTCCTCAAGAGCTTCACCGGCAGCATCGTCTTCATCACCCATGACCGCAGCTTCCTGCGCGCACTGGCGACGCGCATCGTCGAGATCGACCGCGGCGCGGTGACCAGCTGGCCCGGCGATTACGACAACTACCTGCGCCGTCGCGAAGAGCGCCTGCACGCCGAGGCCCAGGCGAACGCGCATTTCGACCGCAAGCTGGCCCAGGAAGAAGTGTGGATCCGCCAGGGCATCAAGGCGCGCCGTACGCGTAACGAAGGACGCGTGCGCGCCCTGAAGGCGCTGCGCCGCGAACGCGCCGAACGGCGCGAGCAGTCGGGCAACGCGCGCATCACGCTGGCGACGGCGCAGGCATCGGGCCGCAAGGTGATCGAGGCGAAGCACGTTACCCAGGCCTACGGCGGTCGCACGCTGCTCGGCGACTTCTCCACGACGATCATGCGCGGCGACCGCGTGGGCATCATGGGACCGAACGGTGCCGGCAAGTCCACGCTGCTGAAGATCCTGCTCGGCGAACTGAAGCCCCAGGAAGGCGAGGTCATCCTCGGCACCGGCCTCGAGATCGCCTACTTCGACCAGCACCGTTCCATGCTCGACGACCGCATGAACGCGCTGGACAACGTGGCCGAGGGCCGCGAGTACATCGAGCTCAACGGCCAGCGCAAGCACATCATCGGCTACCTGCAGGACTTCCTGTTCTCCCCCGAGCGCGCACGCGCGCCGATCACCCGACTTTCCGGCGGCGAGCGCAACCGCCTGCTGCTGGCGAAGCTGTTCGCCCAGCCGTCCAACCTGCTGGTGATGGACGAACCGACCAACGATCTCGACGTCGAGACGCTCGAATTGCTGGAGGAGCTGCTCAACGAATACACCGGCACCCTGCTGCTGGTCTCGCACGATCGCGACTTCATCGACAACGTGGTCACCAGCACCCTGGTGCTCGAAGGCGACGGCGTGGTCGGCGACTATGTCGGCGGCTACAGCGACTGGCTGCGTCAGCGACCCGTGGCGGGGGTGGCGAAGCCGGTAGCGAAGGCGGCGCCTGCCCCGGCACCGGCGCCGCCGGCCGCACCGAAGAAGAAGCTGTCGTTCAAGGAACAGCGCGAGCTGGACCTGCTGCCGGCGAAGCTGGAAGAACTCGAGACCGAAATCGCCCGCCGCACGGCGGCAATGGCCGACCCGAAGTATTTCCAGCAGGATGCCGCGGCGATCGCGCGCGGCAACGAGGAACTGGCGAAGCTGCAGGCGGAGCTGGATGTGGCGTTCGCGCGGTGGGAAGAGCTGGAAGGCTGATCCATGCCTTCGGGGGCTGATCACGCTTTGCGAGGCCTGGTCATGCCTTTGCGCCGTTGATTACCCTTCGCGTTGCAGGAGCGCGCTTGCGGTGTAGGAGCGCGCCTTGCGCGCGACAACTCTTCGCGCCAGTCATCACGTTCACGCGCCAGCTCCGGGTCTCGGCCTCAAAACATGTCGCGCGCAGGCGCGCTCCTACAACGGCGTGTATGGAACGCTTGGTAGGCTAGCCCGTATTCTGCAAGCCTTGTGAAACGCCATTGACGCAGGCCACGAGGGCGTTCAGCAAGGCATCGTCCTTCCCCTCCGTCGCCCGCCACCGCTTCAGCAGGTCCACCTGCAGCAGGCTCATCGGGTCGACGTACGGGTTGCGCAGGCGGATCGACGTGGCTAGCCGCGGATCGCCGGCCAGCAGTTCCTTCGCGGCCTTGAGCTTCAGCACCCACCGCACGGTCCGCTCGAACTCCTCGCGCAGCATCGGGAAGAAACGCTCGTGCAAGGGCCCCGCGAGCTTCGAGAACGCCTCGGCGATGTCGATGTCGGCCTTCGCGAGGACCATCTCCACGTCGTCGAGCATGGTGGAGAAGAACGGCCACTCGCGTGCCATGCGAACCAACGCTTCCTCGCCGCAATCCTTCGCCACGGCGTCAAGCGCCGAGCCCAGCCCATACCATCCCGTGAGCACCGCGCGGCACTGCGTCCAGGAGAACACCCAGGGAATGGCGCGAAGATCTTCCACGCCCTTCATGCTGCGCCGGCGCGCGGGACGCGAGCCGAGCGTCATGCGCTCGATGACGTCGATCGGCGTGGCGCCGCGGAAATAGTCGACGAAGCCTTCCTTGTCGACGAACGCCCGGTATGCCTTGCGGCTCTCACCGGACAGGCGCGCCATCGTGTCTTTCCAGGCCGCCTCGCGCGCTTCGCTGTCGCGCGGCCGCAGCGAGGCGCGGATGACCGCGCCGAGCGTCTGCTCGAGGTTGCGCACCGCCAGCGCACGGATACCGTATTTGCGATGGATGACCTCACCCTGCTCGGTCACGCGCAGCACGCCGTCGACCGAACCGCGCGGGGACGCCATGAGCGCCGGCGTGATCCGCGAGCCGCCCCGGCTCGCCGAGCCTCCGCGACCGTGGAAGAACGCCACGCGGATACCGGCCTTCGCCGCCACCTCGAGCAGTTCCACCTGGGCGCGTTGCAGGCTCCACTTGGAGGCGACCGTGCCGCCGTCCTTGCCGCTGTCGGAGTAACCGAGCATCACCCACTGCCGGTCGCCGCGCGCTTTCAGGTGTGCGCGGTAGACCGGGTCCTCGAGCAGCGTGCGCAGGGTTTCCGCGCCACCGGCGAGGTCGTCGATGGTCTCGAACAACGGGGCGACGTCCAGCGGTACCCCGTCCTCGTGCACGAGCCCGCCATGGCGTGCGAGCGCCAGCACGGCGAGCACGTCCGCCGCCGTCTCGGCCATGCTGATGATGTAGAGGCCGGTTGCCTCGTGTCCGTAGCGCTTGCGCGAATCGGCCAGGGTGGCGAACACGTCACGCAGCATGACGGCGTTCTCGTCATCGACACCCGCGTCGAAGCGGCGCTCACCCGATGCATACGGGCGCAAGGTGCCCGCGCGCGCGGCGGCGTCGCGGTTCGCCCAGTCGCCATCGCCCAGCAAGGCAGACAGCGCTTCGTCGTGCACGCGCGCGTCCTGGCGAACGTCCAGCCGCGCGAGGTGGAAGCCGAAGGTGCGCGCACGCCAGAGCAGGCGGCTTACGGCATAGGCACCGGCGTGCTTGCCGCCGTGTGCGAGGAGGCTGTGCTCCACCAGCGCGATGTCTTCGATGAACTCGTCGGCATTGGCGTAGCGGCCATCCTGTTCCCGCAGGGTCGCCGCGAGGCGTTCGGCGACGAAGGTGAGGAAACTGCGGTAAGGCATATCGGCATGCCGCGGACGGATCCGCGCGCCGGCTTCCGGAAACCGCTCCCGGTACGACGCGAGCCGCGCCCGCAGCCGCTCATCGAGCGTGACCCTGTCTTCCGTCTGGCTGAGCAGCCGGCCCAGCGCGCCCACGTCCTCGATGTAGCGCTCCAGCACCAGGGAACGCTGTGCCGAAAGGGTCGCCGCGATGGTGTCGGCGTTGACGTTCGGATTGCCGTCCATGTCGCCGCCCACCCAGGTGGCGAAGCGCAGCAGGCGAGGAATGGCGATGCCTTCGCCGTACGTATCGGCGAGCGCCTGTTCCAGCGACTCGTACAACGCGGGGAGCACGCGATAGAGGGGCTGCGCGATATAGAAGCCCACGTGTTCGAACTCGTCCTGCACGCTCGGCCGCACCGGCGACGCCTCGGCGGTCTGCCAACCGGCCGAGAGCGCCATGAGGATGCGTGAGTCGTCGTCGCGCCGTTCCTGCGGCGTGCGGGTGGGATCGAACTCGTCGACCAGTGCGCGGACGATCTCCTGCTCCTTTTCCAGCAGCGACCGGCGGACCGCCTCGGTGGGATGCGCGGTGAACACGGGCTCGACATCGAGATGCCCGAGCAGGCGGGTCAGTTCGTCGCGATCCACGCCTTCCTTTTTCAGGAGTGCCAGCACGGCGGCCAGCGATTCCGGCTGCGGTGCGCCGCCCTCGCGCTGGTAGTCGCGACGGCGCCGGATGCGGTGCACGCGCTCGGCGGTATTCACCGCCTGGAAGTAGGTGGCGAAGGCGCGGGCCAGGGCTTCGGCATCGGCCGCGTCCAGACCGGTCAGGGTTTCGGCGAGCGCATCCACCGAGGCCCCGCTGCGGCGCCGGTGGATGGCCGCCGTGCGCACGTGCTCGACCCGCTCGTAGAAGGCCTGGCCGCCCTGCTCCGCGAGCATCTGGCCGACCAGTGCGCCCAGGCGGCGGACGTCCTCGCGCAGGGGGCCGTCGTGGGGAAGGAATTCGGGATCGCGTGCGGCTTCCATCGGGCTCTCTTGTCTGACCGGAACCCCGAGAGTACCGAAAAACACCGTTCATCCCTGCATCCGGATTCCGCGATATAATCGTGGGACCGTTTTGCCCGCCGAGGGGCGCTGCGACCATGGGGACCACCCATAGGCCAGGCTCGGCGCGGCGTCCCACCGAACGGCGCCCCCGTGAATCTCCGGAGCTACGCCAGATGAACGCCGTCACCAAAGACACCTCTTTCCAGGACTATAAGGTCCGCGACATTTCGCAGGCCGACCTCGGCCGCCGCCGCATCCGCATGGCGGAAGAAGAAATGCCGGGCCTGATGCAGATCCGCGCCCGCTACGCCAAGGAGCAGCCACTCAAGGGCGTTCGCCTGTCGGGCTCGCTGCACGTCACCAAGGAAACCGCCGTGCTCGCCGAGACCCTGCGCGAGCTGGGCGCCTCGGTCCGCTGGGCTTCCTGCAACATCTTCTCCACCCAGGACGACGTCGCCGCGGCCCTGGCTGCCGGCGGCCTGCCGGTGTTCGCCTGGAAGGGCGAGTCGCTGGAGGAATACTGGGAATGCACGCTGGACATGCTGACCCACCCGGGCGAGCTCGGTCCGCAGCTGATCGTGGATGACGGTGGCGACGCCACCCTCTTCATCCACAAGGGCGTGGAGCTCGAAGACGGCAGCGACTGGGTCAACACCCCGAGCGGCAACCACGAAGAGCAGGTCATCAAGGACCTCGTGAAGAAGACAGCCGCGGAGCGTCCGGGCTGGTTCAAGAAGGTCGCCGCCGAATGGCGCGGCGTCTCCGAAGAGACCACCACCGGCGTGCACCGTCTCTACCAGCTCGCCGAAGCCGGCAAGCTGCTCGTTCCGGCCATCAACGTCAACGACTCGGTGACCAAGAGCAAGTTCGACAATCTCTACGGCTGCCGCGAATCGCTGGCCGACGGCATCAAGCGCGCCACCGACCTCATGGTGGCCGGCAAGGTCGCCGTTGTCTGCGGTTACGGCGACGTGGGCAAGGGCTGCGCGCATTCGCTGAAGGGCTTCGGCGCGCGCGTCATCGTGACCGAGATCGATCCGATCAACGCCCTGCAGGCCGCGATGGAAGGCTTCCAGGTCACCACGGTGGAAGACACCCTCGGCATCGGCGACATCTATGTCACCACCACGGGCAACAAGGACATCATCACGCTGGAACACATGGCGAAGATGAAGAACAACGCCTTGGTCTGTAACATCGGCCACTTCGACAACGAGATCCAGATCGATCGCCTGAACACGGCGAAGGACGTCACCCGCGAAACCATCAAGCCGCAGGTCGACCGTTACACCTTCGGCGCGACGGGCCGCAGCATCTACATGCTGGCCGAAGGCCGTCTGGTCAACCTCGGCTGCGCCCATGGCCACCCGAGCTTCGTCATGTCGAACAGCTTCTCGAACCAGACGCTTGCCCAGATCGACCTGTGGAAGAACAAGGACACCTACGAGAAGACGGTGTACCGCCTGCCGAAGAAGCTGGACGAGGAAGTGGCCCGCCTGCACCTCGAGCAGATCGGCGTGAAGCTCACCGTGCTCACGAAGGAACAGGCCGATTACATCGGCGTGCCGGTGGAAGGTCCGTACAAGGCGGATCATTACCGCTACTGATCGGTGTTGGTTTAGAGATTGACAGGAGGCGCCTTCGGGCGCCTTCTTCGTTTATGCCCCCGTCGCTCCTGCGAAAGCAGGAGCCCGGCGCCTCGTTCCCACCGGGAAACCGCACGACCGACAAGGAGAATCCATGGCCAGGACTGCCGCACTACTCGGGCTGTACGCCCTGTTCGCCACGCAAGCTTTCGGCGCCGAACTCGAACTCCGGAACGCCCGCTGGCAGGCGTCGCTCGACCCTTCCACGCTTGCGTTGAGCACGACGATCGATGGTGAGCGGCGCGTGCCGATTTCGACCGGCGGCGTGACCCATGCGGCGACGGTAACTTCCGCGACGGCAACGCGCGTGGACTGGATCTGGGACGATGGATCCTACGAATTTTCTGCAAGCCTCGAGGGCGACGACCTCGTTCTGACCGTGCGGGCAAGCTCGGAAGGCGAACTGAACCTCGTTCGTCAGCCCGCGGAAGCCATGGGCAAGGGATTGGTCCTCCCCTTCGCCGAAGGCCACTACGTGCCGAGGGGACAAGCCACGTGGCGGCAGTTCCTGACGGAGTCCATATCGTCGATGGATACGGTGGAAGACCTGAGTCTGCCTCTCTGGGGCAATGCCTATGGCGGTCATTCACTCACATGGATGCTGCCGGACTCGTTCGATAATCGCCTGGATTTCGCAGCGAAGGGAGACGCCGTCACCGTCGATCTCACCCATCGCTTCACGCCGCTGACGATCCGCGATCCGGTCACGCTTATCCTGCATCTGGACCGTGGCAAAAACGATCTTCTCGCCGGAGCCCGGCGCTATCGCCGCTGGTTGCACGACAACGGACGCTTCGAACCCATGGCGGAGAAGATCGAGCGCACGCCGGACATGCGGAAGTTGCCAGGCGCCACGCACATCTACCTGTGGGGCGGCCTCCTTGCGCCTTCGGACATCACCGACTGGCAGGCATTCAGCCGCATCCTCCTTGGGGATTCGGTTTTCGCATCGGCGCTTCGCGAAGGCATCGGCAAGGACATACTGGCGCTGTTGCCCCTGCGCCACGAGTCTCCCGAGTACACCAGGCGCGCCGTGCTCGAGGCGTTCAATGAAGCTCTGGCCACTCGAGCAAGGCGGCAGTGGATGGGCGATACGCCGGACATGGAAAAGCTGGGAACTGCTTACGGCACGATCCGGCAGGAGGTCTCTGAACTGTTCGCGGGCGCGCTCCGTTCCGACGCGACACGCTGGGGTGGATGGATGCGGACGATCGACAGACTGCGCGACGCGGGCCTGCATCGGCTTTGGCTTGGTCATGGCCAGGGCTGGGAGCCGGGACTGTGGCATCCGGAAGCGGTCTCGGCAGCCGTGGCGACCGGCTACCTCGTCGCCCCCTACGATTCGTACGAGACGGCACTCACTCCAGATGTAGACCGCAGCTGGACCACCGCGCACCTGGGCAGGCATGCCTTCGACCGCTGCGGCATCCTCAGGCAGGGCGGCGAACCCCAGGCTGGATTCCTCGGCAAGGGGCGCTATACGGACCCGCGCTGCATGCAGACCGCCATGCGTGAACGCGTCAGGGCGATTCGCACACGCGCCCCCTATAACAGCTGGTTCCTCGATGCGTACGCGACCGGCATGTCATTCGAAAGCTATCGGGAAGGCGCCACGATGACTCGCAGGCAAAACGTCGAGGGCGCCGTGGCCAACGTACGATGGATGCAGGAGTCCCAGCGCCTTCCCGCCGGCTCGGAGGGCGGTAACGCTCTCGCCACGGGCGGCCTCGCCTTCGCCCACGGAATGCTCACGACGGTGATCGCCTGGGACGACCCCGACATGGGTCAGGGAAGGAAGAAGAACAAGCAATCGCGCTACTTCGTAGGCAACTGGTATCCGGCAAGCGAACCGAGTTTGTTTTTCAAGCCCGTGCCTTCAAAGGAAGCGTACCGGACCGTGCACTTCGATCCGCGTTACCGCCTGCCGCTTTACCAGGCGGTGTTCCACGACTCGGTGGTAACCACGCACCACTGGCTGTACGACAACTTGAAGTTCCCGGACGTTCAAGTCGAGCGAGAGCTGACGCAACTCCTGTACAACGTGCCCGGCCTATACCACCTGAGCGAGGGAACACTGGAGAAGAGACTGCCATCCATCCTTCGCCAGGACGAGTTCTTCGCCCCCCTGCACCGCCGCCTGGCCACCCAGGCGCTGACCCGCTTCGAATGGCTGACGGACGATCGGCTGGTGCAGCGAACGACCTTCGCGGACGGCACCAGGATCATCGCGAACTTCGGCGGCACAGTGCACACCACGGGCGGAACCGACCTGCCGCCCCGCAGTGTCGTTGCCATCGCCGCGGACGGTACGACGGCACGCTTGCCAACCGGTGAGGGGCGGTAACGACAAGCCATCTTTCCATCTGGATGGAAAGATATTTATACTGCGGGCCATCCAGCCGAGATCGCCCATGCCCGCCATCAGCTTCGAGTTCTTCCCCCCCAAGACCGACGAGCAGCGCGAACAGCTCGATGCGGCTGTCCGTCGGCTCAAGGTGCATGCGCCGGAATACGTCTCCGTGACCTTCGGCGCGGGAGGGTCGACGCTCAGCTATACCGACGAAACCGTACGCCGGCTGCGGACGGAGCACGCGCTCTCGGTGGCGCCGCACCTGTCCTGCATGGGCGGCACGCGGGCCGAGATCGCCGCCCTGCTCGATACCTATAAGGCCTCCGGCTGCCGTCGCATCGTGGCGCTGCGTGGCGACCTGCCCTCGGGCATGGCGACGCCGGGCGACTTCCGCTACGCGGCCGAGCTGGTGGCCTTCATCCGCGAACACACCGGCGACCATTTCCACATCGAAGTGGCCGCTTATCCGGAGACGCATCCGCAGGCGGAAAACGCGCTCGCCGACCTCCGTCATTTCAAGGCGAAGATCGACGCGGGCGCCAATGGCGCCATCACCCAGTACTTCTTCAATCCGGACGCGTATTTCCGCTTCGTCGACGACGTGGCGAAGCTCGGGGTTGATGTGCCCGTGGTGCCCGGCATCATGCCGATCGCCAATTTCAGCCAGCTTCGCCGGTTCTCGGAACAGTGCGGCGCCGAGATCCCCCGCTGGATCGTGAAGCGCATGCAGGCCCATGGCGACGACGCGGCCGCCGTGCGCGAACTCGGTGCCGACGTGGTGGCCGAGCTGTGCCGTCGCCTGCTGGACGGCGGCGCTCCCGGGCTGCACTTCTATACGATCAACCGCGCCCGCGCGACGAGCTCGGTGCTGGAGCGGCTCGCCCCGCGGTAACGTGCGCGCCGTCACTCTTCGCGGATGCGGCGGCGTGGATGATGAGCCACCGTCGCCAC
This sequence comes from Luteibacter sp. SVR4-7G, assembly GCF_056755555.1. Lineage (NCBI taxonomy): Bacteria > Pseudomonadati > Pseudomonadota > Gammaproteobacteria > Lysobacterales > Rhodanobacteraceae > Luteibacter > Luteibacter sp. SVR4-7G. The sequence continues at coordinate 49,267 of NZ_JBPGXO010000007.1, forward strand.
CGCGTTACGCTCCGTGACCCGCGCCATCCTCCTGCTCGTCCTGCTGTTCGCCGCCCTGCCCGCCGCCGCCCAGACGGCGATCCACCGTTGTGCCGGTGCCGATGGAAGCCCTGTCTTCAGCGATCAGCCCTGCGCGAGCGTGGGGGCCACCTCACTGCTGCCGCCCTCGGCGTCGAGCGTGCAGGCCGGTCCCACGGCGGGCCTGCTTTGCGCGAAGGACATGGCGGAGCTACGTGACGGACTGGCCCAGGCCTTCGCCGCGCGCAGCGCCAACCGCGTGGGCGGGCTGATCCTGTGGAACGGCTACGGCAGCGCGGGTGCCGTCGATAATCTGCGGGCGATGGAATCGCTGGTCCGCCGGCCGCTGGTATCCCTGGAAGGCAACGAGGGCGCCGGGATCGACGCCGTGACCTCCATTCCGGGAGCAGACGGCGCCACCCGCCGTGCCCATTTCGCCGTGGTCCGCGACTCCGGCTGCCTCTGGCTGAGGCCACCAGGCTAAGGCGCCGCCCGTTGCTCGTCCCCGTGGGAAGCGCCATTCCGGGGCGCACTGCCGCATCGCGCCATGTAGCCGGGGGCGCGACCCGTTATCATGGGCGGTCACCTCCGGAGCGTACCCATGTCGCAGAACTACCCCGAATGGATCTGGCAGAACGGCCAGATCAAGCCGTGGCGCGAAGCCACCGTCCATGTGATGGCGCACGCGCTGCACTACGGTTCGTCGGTGTTCGAAGGCATCCGCAGCTATGAAACGCCCGACGGCGCCGCGATCTTCCGCCTCACCGACCACCTGAAGCGGCTGTACCAGTCGGCCAAGATCTACGACATCGAGATTCCCTATTCGATGGATGAGTTGGCCGAGGCTTGCCGCGAGGTGGTGAAGAAGAACGACCTCAAGGCGGCGTACCTGCGCCCCGTGGCTTTCCGCGGTCTGGGCGGGTTCGGTCTTTCCGCCGAGTGCCCGACCGATGTCGCCGTGGCGACCTGGCCGATGGGCCCGTACCTCGGACCCGAGGCGCTCGAAAACGGCATCGACGCCTGCGTGTCGAGCTGGCAGCGCTTCGCCCCGAACACGATCCCGGCAGGCGCGAAGGCCGGCGGCAATTACCTCTCCGGCCAGTTGATCGCACGCGAGGCGCGCCGCCTCGGCTTCGGCGAGGGCATCGCGCTGGCCTCCACGGGCCTGCTGAGCGAAGGCGCGGGCGAGAACCTGTTCCTGGTGTTCGACGGCGCGCTGCACACGACGCCGGCCAGTGCGTCCATCCTCACCGGCATTACCCGCCACACGCTGATGACCCTCGCGCGCGAGGAAGGCATCGACGTGATCGAGCGCGACCTGCCGCGCGAATACCTCTACCTCGCCGACGAAATCCTGATGTGCGGCACGGCGGCGGAAGTGACGCCGATCCGCTCGGTGGACGGCAAGAAGATCGGCACCGGCAAGGGCGGCCCGATCACGCGGCGCCTGCAGGAACTGTATTTCGGCCTGTTCAATGGCAAGACGGCCGACCGCTGGGGCTGGCTGGAACCGCTTTAAGCGGAAGCGTGTAGGAGCGCGCCTGCGCGCGACATGTTTTCGCCGCAGTTCCCAAGCTGGCGCGCCAGTTCCGGGCCACGGCCTCAAAACATGTCGCGCGCGAGGCGCGCTCCTACACAGTGGAGGCGCTTAGTTGCAGAAGCCGTTCGGGTAGCTGGACGAACGATACGCGTAGAGCCAGCTTGTCTTGCCGCCGTCGTTCGCGATGTTCCAGCCGTTGCCGATCGAGCCGATGGCGGTGTTGAGTACCTGCGAGCGGTTGAGCACCGGCGTGGTGAAGTAGTTGTCCTCGTCGGCCTCGACGCGGAACGAGAGTTCGGCGAGCGCAGGAGTGGCGGCGCCGTTGACGTACCACAGCGTGAGGGTGAACTCGGCCACCGATTCGCCGATGTCGGACTCGGGACCGTCGTATTCCTGCTGCGTCACCGTGACGCCCGCCACCGGCGCCAGCCCGGCGCTGGCGATGTCCGAGAGCGCCGAAGCCCCCGGGAACTGCTTGATGAGCGCAGCGATCGTCGTCGGCGTGGTGGTCGCGTCCTGCTTGGTGGAATGCGCGAGCACGAGGCTGCCCGGCGTCACGTCGGTTTCCAGCTTCGTTTCCTTGTTCTTTCCCGCGCCGGAGACGTCGGTCCAGTACGAGAGTTCCTCGTCCGGATGGCGGAACTTGAACTGGATGTCCGAATGGTCGCCGGCACGCGTGCGCACCGAGTAACCGCGATTCATCAGGGAGCAGGTGTGCGGCGTGTCGTAATAGGCCAGCGTGTCGCGGTCGCCGGCGCTGAAGTTGCCGGTGACGGTCTTGTCGAACCCGAGGGTCGAAAGACGCGCGGATACGTCGTGCAGCAGCGTCGCGGCAGCGCTGGACGGATTGCTCGCGAAGCGTGAAGCATCGAGCAGCACCTTGTATTCCTTGCTGTCGACGTAGGCCGGCGAATTGGCGTGGCTGGCCGTGGCCCCGAGCAACAGGGTGGCGGACAGCAGGGAAAGAACCGTACGTTTCATCATGCGCGTGACCCTTCAGCGGTGGTGGGAAGCGTCGGTGGAACGCGTGTCCGGCAGGCTCAACCGGTACACGAGGATGCGGTTGTCGTTGTCGATGGCGGAATCGCAGCGCTGGCCTTCCATGACGCAGTGCTTCGCGATGAAGTCGTTGTCGTTGCCCACGAGCAGGAACCAGTCGCCGGGGTGCGCCGGGTCGAGCGCGGGTACGAGGTCCATGGCCTCCCATTTTTCCGAGAGAAGCGCCATGCCCTGCGCATTACTGTCGACCGTCAGGCCGAAGCGCGCGAGGTCGACCGGATCGAGCAGGTTGACCAGCGGTTGCCAGGTCGCGGGACGGATATCCGCCCGCAGGTCGCCGCCCTCCCCCAATACCGGCCTCGTCGCGGTTTCATAGGTGGTGCCCGCGAGGTTGGTCGCGCGCGTGGTATCGACGAGCAGCACGCTCTTGAACACGATCGGCTTGCCGCCTTCCGCGCCATACCCGCTGCCATCGCGGGCGAGCATGAGGAAATGGTGATCATCGAGGACGCGGATCTCGCTCTGTGCCGCCGTACGGTTCGGCTTGCCGCCCTTGCCGTTGTCGTCGTAGGCCGGAAGCCGGACGACGTAATGCGCGAGGGGGCGCTTCGGCACGGCCCCATGGCTCACGTCGTAGACGAGCACGCGGGTCAGGGTGCGGCCGGAGGCATCGCCCGGGGCGCTGTCCTGGACGAGCGCGCTTTGCAGCATGACGAACAGACGCTTTCCGTCGGGCGACAGCGCCATGCCCTCCACGCCCTGGTTGTTGCGACGGCCACTGGCCGGCGGACGCAAGGAGGTGAAAGCGGGCTTCCCCTCTTTGTCCAATGGCTGCACGGCACGCGGCGGCACGATGACGCCGGTCAGCTTGCCCTTTGCATCGAAGCGATAGACGTTCGCCGCGTATTCGTCGCCGATGTAGAAGCCGCCGTCGCGGGTGAACTGCAGCGACTCGGCGTCGAGGGATACCTTGCCCGCGCCCGTCCCCTTTGCCGGTGACGGCAGGACGACGCCGCGCTCCGTGCAAGTGCTTTCGCCGGGTTCCGCGCCGGTGAAGGTCTTGCCGTCGAAGTCGCGAAGCTCACGGCCGCCGTCGGGAACGATGGTGACCGTCCCTTTTGTGGGGGCCACTGCAGGGGCGATGGGTGCTCGTGGCGAGCTTGCCCGCTGGCGCGGGATCGCCGGCGTAGCCGGCTCCCACAGTGTCATCGTGAAGCGGAAGCGATGCAGCCGCCCCCGGTAGTCAAAGAAGACCCCATGTTCCGGATCGTTGCGTCCGCGGTCCGGCAGGGTCCACAGCACGCCCGTATACGTATTGCCTTCGCGCTTCCATGTCCCCGGCTCGATCATCAGGGAGGAGAACGACCCGAGCGTGTCGCCGAGGAAATCCACCGTCCCCGCCGGCAGCGAACCGGTGGCGACCAGACCCTTGTCCACGTAGCGATCGCCGCCCGCCTCGATCGCCCGCGGCAGGGGTGTGGCGGCGATATCCGGCACGCGTACCTCGCCACTCCTGGCCATGGCGCTCGCCAGGAGGAAGACAAGCGCGGCACCCGCGAGAAGACGCGGCATCAGAAGCGCACGTCCAGCGTGGCAAAGTACTGGCGCGGCGCGGACGCATGGAACACGTATGCCGTGCCGTTCGGATCGCTGGGCACGAAGGCGCTGGAATCGAAGTTGCTGGCGTAGCGCTTGTCGCCGAGGTTGGTCACGTTGAGCGACAGGCGGACGTCCTTTGCCACCGATACGGGACCGAAGTCGTAGCCGCCGGACAGGTCCCACACGGTGAAGCCGCCGAAGCCCTGGTCGTTGGTGTACGTGTAGAAGCGCTTGCCGGTGTACTTGCCGCGCAGCGAGGCGAACCACGGGCCTTCCGACCAGTCGATCTGGGTCGCGAACAGCTTCGTGGGCGTGTCGGTCTGGATCTTGCCCTTGGTGTGCTGGACCACCCCAGCCTGCACATAGTCGCTCGCGTAAGTGGAGCGGTTGTACGAAGCCGAGTTGTACCAGCGCAGGTGCTCCGTCGGCGACCAGACGAAGGTGAGCTCCACGCCGCGGCTGTCGACGCCACCGACGTTGTAGAAGCGGTTGCCGCAGGTCGGCCCCACCGGCTGGCGCGAATCGCAGGGGTTGTACTGCAGCAGGCGATTGTCGAAGCGCACGTTGTACGCCGCGACCGATGCGGCCACCGGACCGGTCTGGATGCGGTAACCGGCCTCGAGGCTGCGCGACTTCTCGGGCTTCAGGTCGCCCTGCGTATCCCAGGTCGCCTGGCTGACCGCCTGCGGGCCGAGCTTGAAACCGCCCTGGAACATGGCGATGTTCTTGGCGAAGCTGGCGAACACTTCCTGGCCCTCGGCGAGGCGGTAACGCGCGCCGAACTGCGGCAGCAAGGCCTTGCTCGCGCTGAGCTTGCCGCTCGCGAACTGGTTGTTCGAGGTTGGCTTGATCGGCTGCACCGCGTCGCCGGGGAGGGCCGTCGCCTGCGAGGTCACGTGCGGGCTCTTCACGCCCACGTCGACGGCGAGCGCATCGTCGAGGAAGCCGATCGTGTCCTGCAGGAAGGCCTGGCGCGTGTTCCATACGGTGCGCTGGTCGAAGACACCGAGGTCCGGCGTGGTGTCGATCGGCCCGCTGAGGTCGCGCGGCCCTGTCACGTAGCTGCTGTAGCGCGAGGCGCTGGAGATGTTGTGCTCGTACCAGACGCCGCCTTCGATGTGCTGGTTGGCGACGTCCCACGACGCGGACAGGATCGCGCCGGAACGGTTGATCGTGTACAGCGTGTTGCGGAAGATGATCGGCAGCTGCTGCGGCGTGCCCGGGTACGAGTACGTGCCGCTGTTCCAGTTGTGGCCTTCGCCCGCGTCCTCGTGATGGTAGACCTGCGCATGGATCGTCACCGAATCGCTGGGGAAGAAATCGCCGGCGAGGTAGTAGAGATCGTCGCTGCGCAGGATCTGTCCGGCGGTGAACGCGCCGTCTGCGTCCTTGTCCGCGCCGCTGTTGTCGCACAGCCTGGCATTGAAGGTGCCGGCATTGCAGTAAGCCTTGCCGACGGCACGCTGCCAGTCCGGCGCATAGCCGCCCCAGTCCCATCCGAGGCCGCGGGCGAGCTCGCTCTTGGAGAGGTAGAAGTAATCCGCCTGCGAGGTACGCGAGGTATCGGCGAAGCCGGTCAGGCGGCCCCAGTCGAAGTCCCAGACCGCCTTGCCGTTGAACTGCTTGGTGGTCGAGCCGTTGTACGCGTCCTGGTCGTTGAACAGGTCGGAGGTGGTGCGCGCACCCGACAGGTACATCGAGAAGCCGTGGTATTCGCCCGTATCGAAGCGGGCGAACGTATGTCGGTTCCGGTCGCTGCCGAAGCTCTGCACGACGCGCCCGCCCATGGTCTTCGCGGGATCGCTCGACGTATAGGCGATGGTGCCGCCAAGGTTGCTGGTGGAGGGCGTGCCCAGGTTGCCGATGCCTTCCGAAAGCTCGGCGCCCGCGAAGTTCTCCGAGATCAGCGCGCGGTTGATCGTGAGGCCGTTGTAATTGTTGTAGGCGCTGTCGCCGAGCGGCACGCCATCGAGCGTGTAGCCAAGGCGCGTACCGCTGAAGCCGCGCAGGCTCAGGGTCATGGACTGTTCGTTGCTGCCCAGCGCGTCGACCGACTGTGCATTCACGCCCGGCAGGGTGTTCAGCACCTTCTGCAGGCTCGTTCCCGGCGGCAGCACCTTCTGGTCGGAAGGACGCAGGCGCTGCACCTGCCGCGTTTCGCCGGTACCGATGACGGAGACGGCGTCGAGGTCCTGCGCCTTGTCGCGGCTGGCGACGGCGTTGTCAGTGTCAGCGGGGATGTCGGTCGCGGAGGCGACGGAGGCGAAGGCCATGCCGAGGGCGACGGCCAGAACGGTCTGCTTGAACAAGAGGCGGTGTCCTTCCTTGTGCTGACACGCCGCGGCCTTACTCCCCAGAGATGGCCCGGTACGCGTCGTTGAAGCGACGCATGTTCGGATCTCTGAATGAAAGTCTGATGACAGGTGAGATGACAGGAGTCTCGATTACTCGGACTGGTCGGGCGGGTAGGAGCGCGCCTTGCGCGCGACATCTTTTGGGGCCGTGTGTTACAGGGCCTGTTGCTCTTCGCGAAAAGATGTCGCGCGCGAGCGCGCTCCTACATCACCGCTAGCGGACATTTACGGACGGGGACGCCCATTAGCGGAAGTCGATGGTGGAGATGGCGCCGGCCATTTCCGGGCGCGGGCGCAGGGAAACGTCCCAGCCGTAGAGTTCGCACAGGCGGCGAACGATCGCCAGCCCGAGGCCCGCGCCGCCGCCAGTGGCGCTCTCACCGCGGATACCGCGCTGGAAGAGCTTCTCCGCGTCCTCGGGCTTGATACCCGGCCCGGTATCGATCACGTCGATGCGGCCGTCGAGCACGCGCACCGTGACCATGCCTTCCATCGTGTACTTGATCGCGTTGCCGATCAGGTTGGTGAGGGCCACCGACAGCACCGAAGCGGGAGCGTTGACGGTGACCGAGCCATCGGCGATCAGCTCGATCTCGATCGGCTTGCCACCCATCTGCGGACGCTGGCTCTCGATGACGTCGGCCGCCACCTTGGCGACATCCGTGGTCTCCCCGCGCGTCGGACCGCGGCGCTCCGCACGCGAAAGCAGCAGCAGCGCTTCGATGAGCTCCGTGGCCTGGCGCGACGCGCGCTCGATGCGCTTCAGCCGCTCGCGCAGCTTGTCGGTGAGGTCGGGCGAACCCTGCAGCAGTTCGGTCGTGCTCGCGATCACGGCAAGCGGCGTGCGCAATTCGTGGCTGACGTCGGAGTTGAACTCACGGTCGCGCTCCACCACGGAGGTAAGGCGCATCGCGTATTCGTCGAGCGCCACCGCCAGTTCGCCCACTTCGTCGTCCGCGAAGTGCGGGGCGAGCGCCTCCGCCTTCCCCACGCGGCGGAAGTCGCGAAGACGGCGCGCGAGGTCGGTCACCGGACGCAACACGCGCGACGACAGCCAGACCCCGATCACCAGCGACATGAGACCGAACAGGAACACCGCGGCGATGACGCTGGTGATGAGCTGGCGCTTGCCCAGTTCGTCGCGTGACACGTCGAACTGCAGGAAGCTGATGATGCCGCCTTCGCGGCGTACGGCCACCTTGTAGTGCCGGTTCCTCCCAGCTTTGTCCGTCTCGTAGAGATCGTGCACGCCCGTGCCCAGCGACTGCCAGTTTAGCGGCGCCTTATAGATGGTACGGTCGCTGAATGTAGCCGCAGTGACGATCTCGAACTGCGGACGCTCGTTCGGATTCGCCCGCACCTTCGCGTTGAGCGAATCGACCTCGTCCTGCAGGGCGGAATTGATCAGCTGTTCCTCGACGCGCTCGCGGATGTTGAGCGCGGCGAACGCGAACAGCGCGCTCAGCCCGAATCCGAACAGCGTGAAGGTGACTACGAGCCGGAAGCGGAGCTTACGCCTGGACCGCATCCGGATCGACCATGCGGTACCCGATACCGTGACGCGTGTGGATCAGCGGCTTTTCGAACGGCTTGTCGATGGCCGCACGCAGCCCGTGGATGTGCACGCGCAGCGAGTCGGAATCGGGAAGCTCCTCGCCCCACACGCGCTGTTCCAGGTCCTGCCGGGTGACCACCGACGGGCTCGCTTCCATCAGCGCCTGCAGGAGCTTCAGGCCGATCGGATTCAACTGTATCGACTTGCCTTCCCGGGTAACGGTGAGGGTGTCGAGGTTGTAGGTGAGCCCGCCGACCTTCAGCACGCGGCTCTGCGGGCCCTTGCCGCGGCGCGCCAGCACTTCCAGGCGCGCAGCCAGTTCCTGCAGCGCGAACGGCTTGGTCATGTAGTCGTCTGCGCCGGACTCGAAGCCGGTGAGCTTGTGCTCCAGCGAGTCGCGTGCGGTCAGCATCAACACGGGGGTCTGCTTGTGCGCCTCATGGCGGAGCTTTTTCGCCACGTCCAGGCCGTCCATGCCCGGGAGGGTGAGGTCGAGCACGATCACGTCGAAATCGTGCACCACGGCCAGGTGCAGGCCGGTGACACCGTCGCCGGCGAAATCGACCACGTGGCCGCGATCCTCGAGGTAGTCCCCGATGTTGGTCGCGATGTCAGTGTTGTCTTCGATGACCAGAACGCGCATGCGGCACTCCGTTGTGCGGTCGCTTTGAGTCTTATGAGTATTGCGACTGCAAGCTTAACGGGGAATTGGTGAAGCGGACAGCAGTAAAAGAGAGGCCCGGGCGGGAGAACCCGCCCGGGCCGAAAGAACTACTGCCCCGATACCGTCACCCCGCGTCGCGGAATCACAGTGAGCCCTTTATAGGGGAGGGTCCTTTAAATCGCTGTTAACCCCTTCGCCGGCCGCGCCTTGCGGGCCTTCGGGACGACGGGACGGACGCCGACCCGGGCTTCGCAATGGGCCACGATGGCATCGGCCACGTCCACTCCGGTGCTCCCCTCGATGCCTTCAAGCCCGGGCGAAGCGTTCACCTCGAGGAGCAACGGCCCGCGCGAGGAGCGCAGGAGGTCGACGCCTGCCACTTCCAGCCCCAGGGCCGAAGCGGCCTCGACCGCCACCCGGCGCTCGTCCTCGGAGAGTTCGACCGCCGCGGCCGTACCGCCACGGTGCAGGTTGGCCCGGAATTCGCCGGGCGCCGAGGAGCGCTGCATGGACGCCACCACCCGGTCGCCGACCACGAAGCAGCGCAGGTCCTGGCCATTGGCCTCGCGGATGAACTCCTGGACCAGGAAGTTGGCGTAAAGGCCGCGGAAGGCTTCGATGACGCTCTGTGAAGCCGAGCGCTTTTCCGCCAGCACCACGCCCGCGCCCTGCGTACCTTCGTTCAGCTTGATGACGTGGGGCGGGTCGCCGAGCATGGCCATCAGGTCGGACGTGTCGTCCGGGTTGTCGCCAAAGGCGGTCACTGGCATGTCGACGCCGCGAGCCGCCAGCAATTGCAGGCAGCGCAGCTTGTCGCGCGCGCGCAGCACGGCGTCGGAGGGATTGGGCGTGAACACGCCCATCAGTTCGAGCTGGCGGAGCACGGCCGTGCCGTAGAAGGTGCTCGATGCGCCGATGCGCGGAATGACGCAATCGACCGGCCCGAGGGGCTTGCCCTTGAAGTGGATGGCGAACGACTGCGGCGCGATGCTCATGTAACAGCGCAGCGGATCGATGACGCGCACGGTGTGCTTGCGTTTTCGCGCCGCCTCGACCAGTCGCTGGGTAGAGTACAGCCGCGCATTGCGCGACAGGATGGCGATCTTCATGAAGGGTCCCGGACGGCGCGGCGCGGCGTCTGCGAGTAGGAAAGCGAAGGATCGACCGCGAAGCGCCCAAGGAGGGCGGTGCGGCCGAGCAGGAGTGGGAAGAGCATGTGTCGCCGGTCGGTCAGGTTCACTTCCGCCGCGAAGCGGCGCCCGGCCAGCTCGATGTCGGTATGAATGAACCAGCGCGTCGTCGCATGTCCGCCGGAGTCGGTCACCGACCGGCGGCCGGTAGCCTGCGCCAGGCACGGCGCCGAGAGGCCGCCCTTGCGGGTGGTCCGGACCTGGAACCTCAGCCACGTACCCTCCGGCCGCTCTTCCACCTCGAGCCATTCGACGTGCAGCGACGAGGTTCGCGCGCCCGTGTCGAGCTTGGCCTTGAGGACGGAAACGCCGAGCGACGGAAGTGCAAGCCGTTCGCGCCAGCCGAGGGTGATGACGTCAGTCATGGTCTGGAACGACGGTGTGAGGACGACGGCGGATCGAGGGGAACGACCCGGTGTGCGCGGCGAAGTCGCCGCGATGGGAAAAGGATGCCCAACGCCGCGACGCGGTGCAACTGGCATGGCAAGGATGACCCGCTGCCCCTCACGCCAATGAAAAACGTGTGAAGCCCGATGTCATCTCATTGTAGTGGAAGCGCGCCTTCAGCCGGCAGGCGGCCTGTTGGCGCGCAACATGAAGATGGCGCTGCCCACGCCGATAAGCGCCACCAGCCCCACGTAATGCGCTGGCCCCAGGCCGCCGGCGGTCTTCGCGAGATAGCCGACGAGTACCGGCGTCGCCGCACCGCAGATCGCATAGGCAATGTTGTATGACAGGGAGATGCCGGAAAAGCGGATGGCGGGCGGGAAGGCCGCGACGAGCACGGCCGGCACGATGCCCGCCACGCCGGCGAACAGCCCCGCGAGCGAATACAACAGGAAGAGGTTCGTGCCGCCGGCCCTGAGGTCGAAGTACAGCGCATAGGTGCTGGCAGCCAGCCCGATCGAGGCGACCAGCATCGCACGCGCCCTTCCCTGCCAGTCCACGAGCAGTCCGCCCAGCACGCAGCCGATGCAGAGGGCGAGCGCCGCGAGGCTGCCCGCGGTGAAGGCCCGCGCCGACTCCACATGGAATGCCGTCTGCATGAGCGTGGGCGTCATCAGGATCACGACCACGATCGCCGCGGTGAGCACCCAGGTCACCACCATCGACAGCAGCACGGAAGGCAGGTGGTCGCGCAGCACGACCCACGCCGGGAGTTCCGTCGTGAGCTCCTTGCGTTCGCGCATGCGCGCGAACACGGGCGTCTCGCTGAGCCAGCGGCGCAGGTACACGGCGAAGAAACCGAATACACCGCCAAGCAGGAACGCGATGCGCCAGCCGTGGTCGAGCATCTCCGCCGGCGACATCCGCGCGTTCATGGCCGCGGCCACCAGCGAACCGATGAGGATGCCGACGGTAAGGCCCGCACTGAGGCTTGCGCATGCCAAGCCGACGCGATGCCGCGGCACATGCTCGGCGACGAACACCCAGGCGCCGGGAACCTCACCGCCGATGGCGATGCCCTGCACGATCCGCAGGAGCGTGAGCAGCACCGGTGCGAGCACGCCAATGCTGGCGTACGTAGGCAACACGCCGATGATCAACGTGGGCACGGCCATGAGGAACACGCTGAGCGTGAACATGCGCTTGCGCCCGATGCGGTCGCCGAAGTGCGCCATCACCAGGCCGCCGAGCGGGCGCGCGAGGTAACCCACCGCGAAGATGCTGAAGGCCTGCAACTGCGCTACCCAGTCCGACGTGCCCGGCGGGAAGAACAGATGACCGAGCGTCTTCGCGAAGTAAGCGAAGATGACGAAGTCGTAGAACTCCAGGGCGCCGCCGAGTGCGGAAAGCACGAGGGTCTTCGCATCCCTCCGGTCGAGGGGACGGCTGTCGAGCTGATCGGTATCGGCGATGGCGTTCATGGATACGCTTGGCAAGGAGGGATCGGGCGTTCGTCCGGCCGGGTATTTAGCTGGCAGGGGCGCGACAGGGTCAAGCACCGGCGTCTGTGCGTCTTGCATGTATGACGCGACGCAAGAAAACGCGACGCGTCGTGACGAGGCAACCGTCATCGGCTAGGCGTGCGCGGCCACCGCTTCCGATCCCGGCGGCCGGAACTGCCGGCGCCATGCGCCCGGCGTCATGCCGATCACCTGCGTGAACACGCGGCGGAACGCGGCGACGGACTGGTAGCCAACGGCCTCCGCCACCGCTTCGGTCGAGCGCACGGGATTCTTCAGTTCGTTGGCCGCCAGGCTCATGCGCAGGTCCTGCAGCATCTCGGTCGCCGACTTGCCAAGGCCTTCCTGGAAGTGGCGCATGAAGGTCGTCCGCGACATGTTGCACAGCGCTGCGAGTTCCGGCAGCGTCCAGGCGCGGGCGGGATCGGCGAGCATCGCGGAGATGGCGGGTGCAAGGCGCGGATGCGCCGCCAGCGCGAGCAGGCCCGGGGGTGGCGCATCGGACTGGCTGGCCACGCGCAGCACGAGCGCGAAGAGCGCCGCGGACAGCGCGTTGAGTATCGCGTATCCGCCAAGGAGACCATCCGTCGACTCCGCACGCATCAGTTCGACCAGTCCGGCCAGGTGGCTCGCTGCGGCGCCGGGAAGATGCCCGCCTGCCTCGCTGGCCGTATGCACGACGAGCGTGGAAGGCAGGTAGCTGCGCAGCCACCGGTCATGCGGGGCCGCGATGGCGAACCGGCCACAGAGCAAGTCCAGCTGCTCGCCCTGCCCCTCGTTTTCGCTCAAGAGGATGTTCGGCGTCTGCCGGTCGTGCGCGCGTGCCGGCGGAAGGCCACTGTCGTCGCGCAATTCATGCGCCGAGCCGTGGGGGAACAGCACGACATCGCCTGCCCGCAGGTCCAGGGCCTTGCCTTCGGGTCCGTCGAGCCGTGCCGTGCCGCGCAGGACCAGGTGATAGGGCACCTCGCCCGGCGAGGAGACGCCGGAGGTGACGATCCAGGGCGCGCGATAGGAGCAGCGGACTTCCAGGCGGCCCGACACGGAGACGACGCCAAGGAAACGGCTCAGCCAGTCGATGTCACTGGACATGGTTACCTCCGATGACCCTTTGGAGCATCTTATCGACCCCTTGAAGACTCGTCGAGACCGCGTCGCACGACCACAATGACCCCATTCCAATCACTCGCAACCGGAGTCAAGCCATGAGCCGCATCACCATCCCCGCCGTCGATACCGCCACGGGCGACACCGCCGGGGTCTACGCCAGGGTTCGCAAGGCCGCTGGCGGCAAGCTGCCGAACTCGTACGCCGCCATGGGTTACCTTTCACCGTCGCTGACCACCGCTTACCTCGATGCCGACGCCGCCCTCCAGTCGTCGGGGCTTTCCCGCAAGGACCTCGAAACGATCAGGCTGCTCGTCAGCGCGAAGGCCGGCTGCGACTACTGCGTGGCCGCCCATAACATGCTGGGCAAGCTGGCGGGGCTCGGCGACGACGACGTGCGCGCCATCCGGCAGCTCGAGACCACGGGTGACGCGAAGCGCGATGCGCTGATCCGCTTCGTGCTCGGCATCCTGCGCCAGAGCGGGACCGTTCCCGCCAGCGCCGTGGACGAAATCCGCGCCGCCGGCTACACCGACGCGCAACTGGTCGCCATCGCCTATGCGATCGCCATGATGACCTTCACCAACACCTTCAACCGCATCAACGACACGGACATCGATTTCCCGGCGGTCGACTGAGGAGTGCCACGTGCGCGCCGCAAGGCGCGCACATCGTTGGGCCCCAACATGTGCCGATAGGCCTCGCCTCTCGCCACCATCGGATCAATCAATTTTTGCAATCCTCTTCACGCGCCTATGATCGAGCGAGGAGTTGCGATCCGTTGCTGGCTACCCAGAGGAGATGCGCCCATGTCGACCGAAGCAAAGTGCCAGTTCAAACACACCGCAGGTGGCGGCACGACCAACCGGGACTGGTGGCCGAAGCGCTTGCGCGTCGACCTGCTCAACCAGCATTCCGCGCGATCCAACCCTCTCGAGCCGGAATTCGATTACGCCGAAGCCTTCGAGAAGCTGGACCTCGCTGCGGTGAAGAGGGACCTGGCCGCCCTCATGACCGATTCGCAGGACTGGTGGCCCGCGGACTTCGGCCACTATGGCCCCCTGTTCGTCCGCATGGCGTGGCATAGCGCTGGCACGTATCGCATCGGCGACGGGCGCGGCGGCGGCGGGCGCGGACAGCAGCGCTTCGCGCCGCTCAACAGCTGGCCCGACAATGTCAGCCTCGACAAGGCGCGCCGGTTGCTCTGGCCCATCAAGCAGAAGTACGGCAGCAGCATCTCCTGGGCCGACCTCATGATCCTCGCCGGTAACGTCGCCCTCGAAAGCATGGGCTTCAAGACCTTCGGGTTCGCAGGCGGCCGCGAAGATACCTGGGAGCCGGACGAAGACGTCTACTGGGGCAAGGAAACCGAATGGCTGGGCGGCGATCACCGCTACGGCAAGGTACAGCCGGACGACGAGGGCATACTCGTCGCCGATCCCCACCTGCATGGCACGGAGGAAGACCGCACCGATCACGGCCGCGATCTCGAGAATCCGCTGGCGGCAGTGCAGATGGGCCTCATCTACGTCAACCCGGAAGGACCCGAGGGCAAGCCCGATCCTGTGGCGGCCGCGCACGACATTCGCGAGACCTTCGCGCGTATGGCGATGAACGACGAGGAGACCGTCGCCCTCATCGCCGGAGGGCATACCTTCGGCAAGACTCACGGCGCCGCCGATGCCGCGAACGTGGCCGTCGAGCCGGAAGCCGGCGAACTCGAGCAGCAGGGTCTCGGCTGGAAGAATGCTCATGGCAGCGGCGTGGGCGCCGATACCATCACCAGTGGACTCGAGGTCACCTGGACGCAGACACCCGCGCAATGGAGCCAGCATTTCTTCGAGAACCTGTTCCGGCACGAGTGGGAGCTGACGAAAAGCCCCGCCGGCGCGAACCAGTGGGTGGCGAAGGATGGCGATGCCGTGATTCCGGATGCGCACGGCGGCGCGAACCGCCGGCCCACCATGCTCACGACCGACCTCTCGCTGCGCCTGGATCCCGCCTACGAGAAGATCTCGCGGCATTTCCTCGAGCATCCGGATGCCTTCGCCGACGCGTTCGCACGCGCATGGTTCAAGCTCACCCACCGCGACATGGGCCCCCGCGCGCGCTACCTCGGCCCGGAAGTGCCGGATGAAGAACTGATCTGGCAGGACCCGGTGCCCAAGGTCGATCATCCGCTGGTCAGCGAGGCGGATATCCAGGCCTTGAAGGACAAGGTGCTGGCCTCGGGCCTCGGGATCGCCGAACTGGTCTCGACGGCCTGGGCTTCCGCTTCGACCTTCCGCGGCGGCGACAAGCGCGGCGGCGCGAACGGCGCGCGCATCCGCCTCGCGCCACAGAAGGACTGGAAGTCGAACCAGCCGGAACGACTGGCGAAGGTACTCGAGGGACTGGAAGCGATCCGCACCGACTTCAACCGCGCGCAGACCGGCGGCAAGAAAATCTCGCTCGCGGACCTCATCGTGCTGGCCGGCGGCGCGGCCATCGAAAAGGCGGCACGCGAGGCTGGGCATCCCGTCACCGTGCCCTTCGCACCGGGTCGTACCGACGCATCGCAAGAGCAGACCGATGTCGATTCCTTCGCGCCGCTGGAACCGGTGGCCGACGGCTTCCGCAACTACCTCAAGGCGGCTTACAGCGTCCCGGCCGAAGCATTGCTGATCGACAAGGCCCAACTGTTGACCTTGACCGCTCCGGAGATGACTGTCCTCGTCGGCGGTATGCGTGTCCTCGGCACGAACGTCGACGGCAGCAGTCAGGGCGTGCTTACCGACCGCCCCGGCAAGCTCACCAACGATTTCTTCCGCAACCTGCTCGACATGCGCACGGAGTGGAAGCCGACCTCGCCGGCCAGGGAATCGTTCGAGGGTAGCGAACGCGGTACCGGCAAGCTCAAGTGGATCGCGAGCCGCGTCGACCTGGTCTTCGGCTCGAACTCGGTGCTGCGTGCGCTGGCGGAGGTTTATGCCGGAGCGGATGCCGAAGAGAAGTTCGTCAGGGACTTCGTGGCGGCGTGGACGAAGGTGATGAACCTGGACCGTTACGACCTCAAGAGGAAGCCGCGGACGGTGCCCGCGCTCGAAGCGGCGTGATGTGACGGGTGTGGGCCTCCTTGACGGAGGCCCATGCCTCTATCGGACAGCCGTCACCTGCCAGTCGCATCGATGCCCTTGATTCGCCCCAAGGAAGGCAGACTATCTGGCTTCCGTTTTGTCGATCGGGGGATTCATGCGCAAGTTATCCAGATCGCTGCTGCGTGCGGCGTCGGGCCTCTGTTTCGCGCTGTTGCTGGCCATGCCCGTCGTGGCGAGCGATACCGCGAACGCGGATCTGCAAGAGGCGTTGGAACGGCTGGCCAACGAGGCTACACCGGGCGTCCTCGGTGTGACCGTGGTGGACCTGGACACCCATGCGCGCGCCCGGGTCAATGCCGATCGCGCGTATCCGATGATGAGCGTCTTCAAGGTTGCCGTGGCGGCCGCCGTGCTCGCGCAGGTCGACGCCGGCCAGCTCGCTCTCGACCAGGAAGTGGTCATCGATCGGAAGGATGTCGTGGGCGGTGCCGCCGTTCCCTCCATCGGGGCTCATTTCAAGGGCAGGCAAATGTACTTCACCGTCCAGCGGCTGCTGGTTGCGGCCGTGAGCGAGAGCGACAACACGGCCGTGGACGCCCTGGTCCGGTTGCTGGGGGGAACCCAGGCCGTCACGGCATACCTGCGTTCGCACGGGATCGACGGCATGCGGGTGGACCTCAGCGAGGCGGAGGTGGGCAGCATCTTCGCGGGAACATCCAACGGCGAAACCATTCCCGAAGACGAAACCGTCCGCGATGAACTGGCCCGGCGGCGTCGCGGCTACCGCGCGTTCATGGCCGATCCGCGCAACCGCACGACGCCCGATGCCGCGGTCGATCTCCTCGGGAAGCTATGGCGCGGCCAGCTGCTTTCCGCAGCCTCGACCAAACGGCTGCTCGGACTCATGTATGACCAGACGGTACCGAACCGGCTGCGTGCAGGGCTCCCCGCCGGCGTGCGTTTCGCGGACAAATGCGGAACTTCCTCCACGCTGGAAGGCGAAACCGCGGCGTTCAACGATATCGGCATCCTCACCTGGCCGAACGGCCATACGGTGATCGTGGCCGCGCTGCTGACCGGATCGCAGGCGAATGCCACGGACCGGAATGCGCTCTTCGCGAAGATCGGCAGGATCGTGGCCGGAACGGCCCCGGCTCCCTAGCCACTCCACTCAGTGGTATGATGAAACTAATGCCACTCGCCGGAGGTGCAGCCATGCGCAAGAAGCGCTTTGACGAGATGAACTGCACGATCGCCCGCGCCCTCGACCAGGTGGGCGACTGGTGGACCCTGCTCATCATCCGTGAAGCCACGCAGGGAACCACGCGTTTCGACGAATTCCAGAATGAGCTGGGCATCGCGCGCAACATCCTCACGGCCCGCCTCGAAAGGCTCATCGAGCAGGGCATCATGGAGCGGTTCCCGCTGGAGAACCGCGCCAATACCGACGGCTATCGCCTGACCCGCAAGGGTGAGGAACTCTACCCGGTGCTCGTCACGCTGAAACAATGGGGCGACCGCTGGGTCGCACCGAACGGCAAGCCCACCACCCGTCTCGTCACCGCGGACTCCGGTCACGCGATCGAGAAGATCACGGTGCACGGCCCCGACGGGAAGCCGCTCTCGTTCCGCGACGTGCGCTTCGTCCCGGGGCCCGGGGCTACGGCGACGACGAGGGCGCTGATCGAGAATCGCAACTTCAAGGTGCTCGGGGGATCCTGACCCGGAGGCCTGCCCTTTCAGGCGGCTGCCGCGACCCCTGCCGACGTACGATCGTGGATCGCATGGATCCGCCGGTGCGCCAGTTCCGCGGCGACCAGCGCCAGCAGCATGAAGCCCGAGGCCACGAGGCCGAGATTGTGCGCGCCGACGGTGGCGAGACCTGCCGCGCCCAGGGCGCCCGCGGCTGAAACGCCGAAATAGGTGCCCGCGGTGTTGAGGCCCAGCACCACCGGTGCCGTGGCCGGCGCGAGGTGCACGAGCCGGTGCTGCTGCGGCACCTGGAATCCCCAGGCGCATGCGCCGAACACCACGATCGACACGACGCCCGTCGCTACGGATGCCGTCGCCCATGGGACCATGGCCTGGTTCACGATCAGTATCGTGAACATGAAGAGCAGGACCTTCCGTGAGCCGATCCGGTCGATGTAACGGCCGGCGAGCAGGTTCATCGCCGTCCCCGCCGAACCCCACAGCACGAGCAGCAGGCCGAGGAAGCCGGTGCTGCCGCCGATCACGCGATCGAAGACCACGGCGAAATAGGTATAGATGATGAAATTGCCGGTCTGCCCGAGCAGCGTGGTGAGCAAGGTCAGTGCGACGCGGCTGTCGTGCAACGGCGCGATGCGCTCGCGCAGGCTGATCTGCGGCGGCAGCGGAACATCGTGCAGCAGCGTCGCGACGCCCACCGCGGCGACGCTAGCCAGGGCGGCTACGAAGACCATCGTATAACGCCAGTCGCCGAGGCCGCCGATCACGGTACCGATCGGAGAACCAAGCGCCGTGGCGAAGGTCAGCCCCGCGATGATCACCGAGAGCGCGAAGCCGCGCCGCTCGGGAGGAACGAGCATGGTCGCCGTACCGGTGGCGGTCGGGGCAAACATGGCGGCGCCCAATCCAGCCAAGGCGCGGGTGGCCATCGCGAACCAGAATGTCGGTGCCACCGCGGTCAGGAGGTTCGCCACCACGAAGATGGACAGGCTGCCCAGCAGCAAGCGCTTGCGAGGCACGTGGGCCGCGATGGCCGCGATGAAGGGCGCGAGGATCGCGTAAGACAGCGCGTACGCGGTGGTCATCTGGCCCGCGGCTCCGATGCCTACGTGGAAATGCGCGGCCAGTTCGGGAAGCACTCCGGCGACCACGAAGCTGTCGGTGCCGAGCGAGAACATGCCCAGGGCGAGCATCAGCAGCCGGCGGTCCATGGGACTCCTGAATTATAAGTTTCTTCATGCAACTGTAGCGCCATAAGTAGCATCATGCAACTATGATTCCGGTCGTCGCGTAACCGGACCGGCGCGTGCGGCGAATGCACGCATAGAAGGGCCCAGGCCCGAAGCGAAGAGAGCCATGCCATGAAAACGATCGCCTTCCTTGCCACCGCGATGCTTCTGGGTACCGGCGCGAGCGCTGCGCCGCTGCCATCGACCAACGCCACGACGACCTACCGCTATGCCAGCGTGGACGGGGTGCGCGTGTTCTATCGCGAGGCGGGCCCGAAAGACGCCCCGACCCTCGTACTCCTGCACGGTTTCCCATCCTCATCGCGCGAGTTCGACAGCCTGATTCCCCAGCTCGCCACCCGTTACCACCTCGTCGCACCGGATTTCCCCGGTTTCGGGCAGAGCGATGCGCCCGCTCCTTCGAACTACGCCTACACCTTCGATAACCTGGCGAAGACGACCGACGGCCTCCTGGAGAAGCTAGGGCTCAAGCACTACGCGCTATACCTGCACGACTACGGCGGCCCGATCGGTTTCCGCATCATGCTGGCGCACCCGGAACGGGTAGACGCGCTGATCGTGTCAAACGCGAACGCTTACCAGGAAGGCCTCGGCAAGAAGTGGACGGCCATCGCCGAGTACTGGAAAGATCCGCAAGCCCATCCGGAAGTCTTCGACAACTTCGTCTCGCGCTCCGCCACCGAACTGCGTCACACGCTCGGCAGCTCGCATCCCGAACGCTACAACCCGGATACCTGGACGGATGAATTCGCACATCTGTCGCAGCCCGGCCAGCGGGAGATCCAGGCGGCGCTGCTCTACGACTACCGGACCAACGTGGCGGCCTATCCGACATGGCAAGCCTGGTTGCGCAAGCACAAGCCGCCGACTCTCGTCGTCTGGGGCAAGAACGATCCCTCGTTCATCGGTGCCGGCGGCGAGGCCTACAGGCGAGACGTGCCGGACGCGGAAGTGCACCTCCTCGACGCCGGTCATTTCCCTTGGGAAGAGCAAGGCGATGAGATCGCCACGCGGATCCTGGCGTTCCTCGACAAGCAGTCAGGCCGGCGCTAGGTCGAGCACCGCCTCGCAATGTCGGTACGCCCTCGCTCTTCCTCGGCGACCACAATTAATTACGCACGATTCGCTACATATTGCGAATTGTCATCTTTTTGCAAAAGTAATGTTTATCTCCAATCGTCGGGATTGATAACCTGACCTCGGATTTGGCACGACGCGTCTGCCAGGCCGACGCTGCATGGGTGTGTGGGAGCCCCATGCAAGTTCAATCGTTCCGGGGGGGATAAGAAATGAACGACCCATGATGACCAGTCCGTCTGGAGTAATGCGCTTGCATTGAATAAACCAACTTCACGGGCAAGGAATACATGTCGAATTCTTCGAAGCATCTGCGTCGCTCGATCCTGGTCGCCGCCATCGCCTCATCGCTGATGAGCTTCACCACGTTTGCGCAAGACGCCACGTCCACCAATGCCGGCACCGACGGCAAGGACGCACAAAAGCTGGAAGCGGTAACCGTCACCGGCTCGCTGATTCCGATCACACAGATTGAAACGGCCACGCCGACGGTTACGATTACCGCGGAACAGATCAAGGCCAAGGGCTTCTCCACCATCGCCGAGGTCCTGCAGGCCTCCTCTTTCGCCACGGGTTCCGTGCAGGGTGCCCAGTTCAGCCAGGGCTTCACTCCTGGCGCTCAGACGCTTTCCATGTTCGGCCTGCCGGTCGGCTTCACCAAGTACCTGATCGACGGCCGGCCGATGGGCAACTTCCCGGCCCTCTACAACGGCAGCGATTCCTTCAACTCGATCTCTGGCATCCCGGCGGACCTCGTCGACCATATCGACATCCTTCCCGGTGGCCAGTCCTCGCTGTACGGTTCGGACGCCATCGCGGGCGTCATCAACATCGTGCTGAAGAAGAAGATGGACCGGCCCACGATCGACTACCGCTATGGCTGGACGTCGGAAGGCGGCGGCCAGTCGCATCGCCTGTCGTTCGCGGACAGCTTCCATTGGGACAAGCTCAATGTCCTGGTGGGCGCACAGCTCGAGAAGGTCGATCCGA
Organism: Luteibacter sp. SVR4-7G; assembly: GCF_056755555.1. NCBI lineage: Bacteria > Pseudomonadati > Pseudomonadota > Gammaproteobacteria > Lysobacterales > Rhodanobacteraceae > Luteibacter > Luteibacter sp. SVR4-7G. Next base: position 70,304 of record NZ_JBPGXO010000007.1, read on the forward strand.
TCTGGGCTTCGCAGCGCGACCTCTCCAAGCAGTATTTCACGGGCAACCCCAACAGTCCCGCAGCCGCGGGGCGCGACTTCCTCGTGAACTCGCTGACTGCGAGCAGGAACAGCTACATCTTCGCCGACCCGAACGACTGCGCCAACACGGTCGGCCTGATGCATGGCGGTGAGGGCAAGCGGTATCGCGCCGGCCAGGCCAACCCGTACTGCGGCTCGTACAACAGCCCGGGTTTCCGCACGATGCAGAACGAATCGAAGAACGCCGACTTCTACACGCATGCGACCTTCGACGTCACGCCCAACACGCAGTTGTACGGCGATTTCCTGTACCACCACGGGGAGCAGAAATGGAGCTCCGGGCCGAGCTACATGTGGTGGGGCTCGCAGGCGGACTTCGGCCCGATCTACGACCCTAACCTCGACGACTACGTCGCGCTCCAGCGCGGCTTCACCGACGAGGAAGTCGGTGGCTACAAGAACATCATGAACAAGCAGACGGAAAACAGTCTGATGGTCACCTTCGGCGGCAACGGCGTATGGGACCAGAAGTGGAACTGGGACCTCGGATTCACGCACAGCGAAGACCATCTGAACAGCTCGTCGATCGACCGACTCGCCGACAAGATGGATAACTTCTTCGTCAACAAGTTCATGGGCCCGGATCTCGGCCCCGATCCGTACGACGGCTCGTATCCGACGTACGCCGTCAACTACGACCAGTTCTACCGCCCGATCACGGCTGCCGACTTCGCCAGCTTCACGACGCGCGACCACACCAAGGCGAAGACCTGGGACAACATGCTCCGCTTCCAGGTGACCAACGGTGAGCTGTTCTCCCTGCCCGGCGGCGACGCGGGCATCGCCATGGTCGCCGAAGGCGGAAACCAGGGCTGGGCCTATACGCCGTCGTACAACATGCTCAACGGTAACGTCTGGGGCGCTTCGGACGTGCAGGGCGCGGGTCATCGCAGCCGCTATGCTCTGACCTCCGAGTTCCGCGCACCGGTCCTGTCATGGCTGACCTTCGACGTTTCCGGCCGTTACGACGGTTACAAGGTGGCCGACCAGACCATCGCGCATGGCACGTACAACTTCGGCATCGAGGTGCGCCCGTTCGACACGCTCCTCCTGCGCGGCAAGTACGGCACGGCGTTCAAGGCCCCGAACATTTCCGATCAGTTCATGGGTGAATCGGGCTATTACAGCAGCGTGACCGACTACGCGAACTGCGCACGCCTCGGCTTCGACCCGGCCCACTCCGACCAGTGCGATCCCAACTACAGCAACGCACAGTTCAGCGGCAAGCAGTCGGGCAATCCGGCACTCCAGCCGATCACCGCGAAGGTGTGGAGCTATGGCTTCGTGTGGTCTCCGATCGCGCGCATGAGGTTCTCGGTCGATTACCTGCACTGGGATATCTCGAACGAGGTCGCCCAGGAGTCGGCTGACAAGCTGTCGCTTGACGAGTACCACTGCTACAACGGCGACTACAATGCGAGCAGCCCGACCTGCATCAACGCCTTCTCCAAGATCACCCGCAATCCGGCGACGATCGACGGTCTGCTCGGCACGATCGACACGATCAGCACGCCGAAGGTGAACGTGTCGAACGAGAAGGTGAACGCACTCAATGCAGAGTTCAGCTATATGCTCCCGACCACGCGGCTGGGCACGTTCATGTTCGACACGAGCTACAGCAACGTGCTGAAGCACACCTACCAGCCGCTGCCGGGCGACGATTACATCGACTACCTGCGCGCTCCGGACTGGTCCACCGACTTCAAGACCAAGGTGAACGGTTCGGTGTCGTGGATCAGCCCGAACGACCAGTGGGGCGCCACCGTCTACTTCAACCGCTACGGTTCGACGCCGAACTACGCGGCCACGCAGTCGGGCGATTACACGAGCAAGGGTGCCGGCAAGCTGAAGCCGTGGATCACGTACAACGCCTCGGTCAGCTACAAGGGCTTCAAGGACCTGGAGCTGTCGTTCCTCGTGAACAACGTGCTCAACAAGATGCCGCCCAAGGATCGGACCTACCTCGGCACCGAGACGAGCCCGTGGGACCAGTTCAACTACAACATCTACGGCCGCACCATGTACGTCGAAGCGAACTACAAGTTCTGATCGCCGGAACATAAGCAGCTTTGTATCAAGGGGACAGGGACGTCCCTCCTTGCAGGGAAGAACATGAAGAAGCTCTGCTGCGTGGCAGTCATGGCTGCCATCCTGTGCGACTGCGCTCCCATGCCTCGAAAGACCGGTGAGGTCGAATGGAAGGCCGTGGTCGACATGGGACAGGCGCGTTACACGTTGAAGCCCGAGCAGGCCGCGACCCAGGCCAACCCGGTCGATCACGTGGCGCCGGTCTATCCGCCTGAGCTGGTCAAGCGGGGCCTTCCAGCACGGGATATCCGCGTCAAGGTCATCGTGAGCGCGACCGGTGAAGTGACCGAAGTCCGCAGCGACGACCTTGGCAGCGTCAGCGATCCCGTTTCAATCTCCTTCTTCAATGCTGTCGTCGCGGCTGTCGGCCAATGGCGTTACAACCCGCTGCTGATTACCGATTGGGTGACTGATCCAGATGGAAGCACCCATCGCGTGGCAGCCAAGCCCGTGCCATTTTCGATGGACTACATTTTTCACTTCGAAGTGATCGGGGGCTCTCCTCGAGTCGCAATGAAGAAATCCGGCGAGTCGGGAAATAGCGGCGCACCATGACCGTGGACACCTAGACACCCCGCCCATCGACCCGAGGAGGCGGTCGGCGGTTCCATGCGGGGTGTCGATATCTGCGCCCATGGACCAAGCGACGGTCACCGTGACGTCGAAACGCCACGCGCCAGTGCTACCAGATGCGGACGCGCTCCGACGGCGCGAGATACAAACTGCCCCGCCTCACGTCGAAGGCGTCGTACCACGCGTCGACATTCCGCACGGTGGACAGCCTCACGGCCCCCGGCGGGTGCGCATCGGATTGCAGCACGGTACGGAGGTATTCCTGCCGATAGCTGCTGCGCCACAACTGCGCCCACGCGGTGAAGAACCGCCGGTCGGCGGCACGGTCGGCGGCGCCGGCTTTCGCTGCTCTCGCAACGAAGGCATCGTGCGCCGCCAGCAAGCCGGCCAGGTCAGCCAGGGATTCGCCGAGGACGAGCCGGCCGTTCACGCGGTTGCCCGGTAGCGGCTCGTAGCCCTCGAGTTGCTCGATCAGCGCGCCGGCCTTCGCTTCGAAACGACGCGCGTCCCTTACGTTCCACGTGTCGCGCAGGCGACCGTCGGCGTCGTAATGGCGCCCCTGGTCGTCGAACAGGTGACTCAGTTCGTGACCGATGGTGGCCCCAAGGCGGGCATAGTTGACCGCAGGATCGGCCGCGGGATCGAACAACGGCGGCTGCAACAGCGCCGCTGGAAAGATGACCTCGTTCGCCGCTGCGCTGGCATACGCATTGGGTACGCTCACGGGCGAATGCCACACCGCGCGGTCGATGGGCTGCTTCAGGCCCGCGACGGCCTGCTCGAAGCGCCATGCCGTCAGCCGGGCGACATTGCCGGCGAGGTCGTCCTCGCGGAGCGTGACCTGCGGGCTTGGCGGCCAGATGTCGGGGTACCCGATGCTTATGCGTGTGCGCTTCAGTTTTCGACCAATCTCCGCGCGCGCGGATGGCGACAGCCATGCGGCCTTGTTCACCCGCGAGGCCAGCGCGCCGCGCACCGCCTCCGCTATCTCCCGCGCCTGCTCCTTGGCGGAGGGCGGAAAATGCTGCTCGACATAGGCGCGGCCCAGTGCCTCGGGCATCAGGTTGGTGACCAGGTCCACACCACGTTTCCACGCCGGCGCCTCGACGGTCGTGCCACGCAAGGCCGTGCCGACATAGGCGAAGCGGACGGCCGCGATACGGGCGTCCACATAGCGGCTGTACGTGTTCAGGAGCCTGAGCCTGAGCAGGTCGCGGAGCACGCCGAGCGGTGCCTCGGCCACCACGTCCAATTGCGCCCGCAGTACTTCGGGGTGCGCAACGTTCACGCTGTCCGGCTTGTCGATACCGAGCGCGGCAAACCATTGCGGCCACGGGAAGTTCGGCACGAGCGTCGACAGTTCCCGTACCGTGAGGGGATGGTAGGAGGCCGTTGCATCCCGTTGGGCCGCGAGGCCAGGTTGCGACGTTGCCAGGCGCGACTCCAACGCCAGTACCGCGTCGACACGCCCGGCCGCGTCCGGCGCTGCGACGCCCGTGGCAGCGAGCATTGCAACAAGGTACGTGCGATAGGCATCGCGACGCGCGCGTGCCTGGCCTTCGGCGGCCTGGTAGGCGCTGGCGTCGGGCAGTCCGACGCGCCCTTCGCGAACCGTCAGCATCCGCTGGCCGGGGTGCCCGTCGTCGTCTTCGATGACCGGTACGACGATGGTTCCGACGTCGATACGTGCCAGCCGGCCGATTTCCGTCGCGAGCGCGGCGTGATCGCGGATCTCATCGATCCGTGCAAGCCACGTCTGGAGAGGGCGAAGGCCTTGCCGGTCCCGCTCCGGCTGATTCAGGTAGCTCGCATAGAGGATGCCCATCGGCGCCTTCGCGACCGCGGCCTCCTCCACCAGCGCACGCGCCTGTTCGATGGCCTGGGCCTGGATATCCTGCCACGTGCCGATCGAAGCACGATCGGCGGGCGCCGGATGATCGTGTGCCCATGCGCCATTTACATACAGATCGAAGTCGTCCCCCGGCGCCACCTGCGGTGTGGGTGCCGTCGATGGCGGCACCGGGAGGGCCGACGGGACATCCCGCGCAGGCAGGACCGTGGACGCCGTGCCCAACAGGCCGGCGAGGAGGACGAGGATGGGTTTCATGGGATGCTCCAGGGAAGCGCTTTGCGCCGGTGCCATCCAAACGCCGCGCGACCGGCCATTGGATGTTTGCGGTCGCTCATCCAATCGCCGGTCCGCATCCGTTATGCCAGGACCCATCCAGGAGATTCCCATGCTCGACGCTCATTTCCTCGGCAGCGTGATTACCGCGCTCGCCATCCTCATCGTGCTGCACCAGCTCATCCGGCTGGCCATGGTGGCCATGCTGCATCGGACCCTTCGCCAAGCCCTGCAGGCAGGCGTCCCCCTGACCGTGGAACAGCTGGACCGCGCGCTCGGCCGGGCCCCCGCCGTCGAACGCGCCGCGATGGATCGCCGCAACGGTCTGCTCCTCATCGCGATCGGTGTGGCATGCGGCGGGTGCATTGCCTTGCAGGGCACGCCCGAGGCCATGCGCGTGGCCGCCGGCGCGGCGCTCTTCCCGCTTCTGACCGGCCTCATGCTGGTGGTGCTGTCCGTGCGGGCGAACCGTGGCCAGTGATACCGAACCCAGCGACGACACGCTGAACCGGCGGGTCATAGCCGGGGACCGCAGGGCGTTCGACGCACTGGTGGCGCGGCACGAGGCGCGCTTGCGCGGCTTCCTGCGAAAATTGTGCGGGAACGCGGCGACCGCCGACGACCTGGCCCAGGAGACCTTCGTGCGCGCCTGGCAACGCTGCAGACAGTTCGACGGGAAAAGCAGCGACAGCAGCTACGCCGCGTGGCTCGTGCGCATCGGCTGGCGCCTCTTCCTGGACCATGAGCGCCACGAACAGCATGTGCGGCGCAAGCATGCGCAGTCGGCCGATCCGTTCACAACTGCCGACCCCAACCCGGGAACGCGGATCGACGTCCTCGCCGCGCTGGCCACGTTGCCGTCGCGCGAGCGCGCATGCATCCTGCTATGCGACGTGGAAGGCTGGTCGCACACCGAAGCGGCGAAGCTCCTGGAGCTTCCGCTGGGCACGCTCAAGAGCATCATTCCCCGCGCGCGCGACATATTGCGCCGCCACCTTACCCCCGCATCGGATACTCCGCGATGACACCCGACAACCATGAACTCGGCAGACTGCTGGCCGGCACCGACACGGAACCCGATGCGCGCTTCATCGAGCGCACGCAGCGCGTCATCGCGGTGGAAGCACTCGCACAACTGGAGAAGGCCAATGCGTGGCGCGCATGCCTGCGAGACCTCGCAATCGCCGCCACGCTCATCGGCGGCATGCTCGTCGTGTCGCTCGTACTGCTCCACCATACGAGCGGTTCGATGCTCGTGGCACCGCTGGCTCTGGGCGTCGCCTTCTGGGCGATGCTCCATGACTGGTCGATGCCTGCTTTCGACGGTGCGTCGCGCGATGCAACGGCAGGCCGATGAGGACGCACTGAGATGGACCGCTTCGCCACACTGCAGGTTTTCGAAGCCGTGCTGGAGACTGGATCGTTTTCGGCGGCGGCACGGCGGCTCAATCTCGGCCAGCCGGCCGTATCCAAGGCCATTGCCCAGCTCGAGGAAGGCCTGCATGTCCGGCTGTTCCTGCGGAACACACACGGACTGACGCCAACGGAAGCGGCACGAGCGTTCCACGAGCATGCGCATCTGGCGCTGAGGCACCTTGAAGACGCCGACCATGCCGCGCGCGGCGAAGGCGCGGCCCTGACGGGTGTGCTTCGCGTCAGCGCACCGGTGACGTTCAGCCGGATGCAGATCATTCCGCACCTGTCCCGTTTTCTCTCGCAGCACCCGGGGCTGCGTGTCGAGATGCTCCAGGACGACCGGCCGGTCGACCTGCTCGAAGCGGGCGTGGACCTGGCGCTGCGCATCGGTGCCCTGGACGACTCGTCGATGACCGCCCGGCGCCTCGCCGGCACCGGGCGCGTGCTCGTAGCCTCTCGCGGCTATGTGGACGCTCACGGCGCGCCCGCCGATCCGGCGGCGCTGGCCACGCATGCAGTGCTGTCGTACGGCCATGGCGGGCTGGTGCGCGAATTGATCGCGAGGCAAGGCGAGCGGAGCGAACGCGTGCCTGTCGCCGGCCCCCTGCATGTCACGGCCGCGGAAGGGCTGCGGGCGGCCATCCTCGCTGGACTCGGGATCGGTGTGACGTCACGGTGGGTGGTGCAACCGGAACTTGCCAGTGGCGAGGTACTCGAACTCTTGCCCGACTGGTCTTTCGGAGACCTGTCACTGTGGGCAGTGTTCCCGTCGGGTCGCATGCCGAGTGCCAAGGCACGCACGTTCGCGGCGTTCGTCGAGGCGCTTATGCGCCCGGACGACGCCGATGCCCTCAGTGCGCCTGCTGCGGTCTGGCCAGGCGGCGCCGCACGAAGCTGAGCAGCAGCGCGGCAAGCGGCAACGCACCGCCGAGCATGCACACCGCCGCCCACCCGCCATGGTGCCAGGCGGTCGCGGCCAGCGACGAGCCCAGCGCGCCGCCAAGGAACATCGTCGTCATGAACAACGTGTTCAACCGGCTCTTGTACTCGGGATGCAGGCCGTAAATCAGGTGCTGGTGCGAAACCAGCGCGATCTGCACGCCGAAGTCCAGCACGATCACGCCCACGACGAGTCCCGCAAGGCTCGGCCACAGCCCGAACACCAACCACGCCACCACCGTGGCGGCGGCGCCCAACGCAATAACCGGAGCCGGTCCCCGGCGGTCTGCCATGCGTCCGGCCACCGGAGCCATGGCCACGCCGACCGCACCGACGATGCCGAATAGACCCGCCGACGCGGCGCCGAGATTCAGCGGCGGCTCGGCCAGGCGGAGCGCCAGCGTCGTCCAGAATGCGGAGAAGGAAGCGAAGAGCAGCGCCTGGGTCACGGCGGCACGGCGCAGCGCCGGTTCGTCACGCCAGAGATGGATGAGCGAACCGAGCAGGTCGCCGTACCGGAGTTGCTTCGCCGGACGATGCGTCGGCAGGCTACGAGCCATGAGCACGGCCCCCAGTACCGCGAGGGGCACGGCCAGCCAGAACATGGTCCGCCAGCCGGCGATGCTCGAGACGAGGCCGGCGAGCGTGCGGCTCAGCAGGATGCCCGTGAGCAGGCCGCTCATGACGGTGCCGATGGCCGCGCCACGTTTTTCCGGCGCGGAGAGGATCGCGGCGAACGGCACGATTTGCTGCGCCACGGTCGCGGCTGCGCCGACGAGGACGGACGCAACGGCGAGCACGGCAAGACCCGGGGCAAGCGCCATCACGACCAGCGCCAGCGCCAGCACCCCGAACTGCACGACGATGAGCCTGCGCCGCTCGAGCATGTCGCCGAGCGGCAACAGGAGCAGCAATCCCGCCGCATAGCCCAGCTGGGTCAGCGTGGGGATCCAGCCGCTGACACGCACGTCGTGCAGGGAGGACGACATGACGCCCAGCATGGGCTGGTTGTAATAGATGGACGCGACGGCAAGGCCGGCCGCCAGCGCCATGGCGAAAAGCGTGCCTCGACCCGGCGCGGAGGCGGGTCGAACGGAGGAAGACATGGTGGTTCCCGGACGAAGAAGACTGTGGTGCATGCTACCCGTCGAACCGTCGGCCGGTCAGTGGGGCGGATGGATATTGGTCATTCCTGTAGGGAATGGGCCCTCCGGTAGCTCCGGTGTCCGGGACCGCGTCAGGGGGTCTACCGCAGGCAGCCTCTGCTCTTCTTCCGTCAGTCAACGAGCTGAAGGGAGGCTGGAGACGGCGCCCTCAGCAACATCCCACGTGGTCTTCGGCTTCCCCGCCGGGTCGAAGAAGGTAAATCGTCCGCCTCGACCTTTGGCGGTCGCCTCGAAGAGGCTCACATCGCCGATGGCGGCATCGGCATATTCGAGCACAAAGGTAGCTGACCGGTTCCTGTCGTCGACATACATGCCGATGGCGTCCCGGTCGGGATAGTCGAACGAGATGGCACCACGTCCGTTGCTCAGCCACGACATCCCACCACGCTCATCGCCGACCGTGTTGTGGATGATGACCCCGATGGAGTCGCCCAGGCGGTGGAAGTTCGCGGGGACTTTCCCCTCGATTTGCGGAGTGAACGATTGCCCCACGGTGAGGCGGTCGTGCCCCTGCTCATCAAGGAACAGCATGGCAACGGAGCCGGCATCGTGCCGGATGCGGTTGGGGACGTCGGGGAAGGGAGCGCCCATGACAATGCGTGCCCTGCCCTGTGCATCGTCAACCACTAGTCCGCGCACATGAAGAATGTCAGGTTGCCCGCTCGTGGGCGCTGTTGCCAGGGCCCATCCTCCACTCAGCACCATCGACACCATGAAAAGACCGAGGCAAAGCAGGGTCAACTGGCGGTTTTTCTTTTCAAGCCGCAACAGCCTGTCTTCGATACCCAAATACATGTCAGTTCCCCGGCGGCGATGGGAGTCGTTCGATGCCTTTCAACGGGAGAAGCTGAGCGCGGGAAAATCCCTTCAATGCAACGTGTCCGACCGCTTGGGATGGTCACGTGCCTTGGCCCGTCAGTCGGGCCGTTAGCCCGCCGATAGGGCCGCCCTCAACAAAGCATCTGTTCGTGCGAGAAGCTGGAGCGGGTGAAGGGAATCGAACCCTCGTCAGTAGCTTGGGAAGCTACAGCTCTACCATTGAGCTACACCCGCGTCGGGCTCGGATGGTAATACGACTTCGGCGGCCGGGGCAAAGGTGGCGGTTGGCTGAACATGGCGGCGAATTCCTGCGCCGTCGGCAAGGGGCGCGCGCATAATCGGCTACGGGGATCCTTACGAGGGCCGGAACATGCATCGTGCGCTTTCGCTAACCATGGCCGCAGGGCTCGCGGTCGTCGCGGGATCGGTCGTCGCTCAGTCGCGGACCGTCGCCACCGACGCCATGCCCAAGCCGGGCGTCAGCTATATCTCGGGGCCGTCGGGGCCGGTACGCAAGGAAACGGTCAGCACCGGCAGCCTGCCCCAACCGGCCCGCCTCTACGTGGGTGGCCAGGTTGCCGTGGGCGGCGGCAGTTCACAGGGCCAGGTCGACTACGGAGACAACGGTTCCGTGGCGGAAAGCGGCTATTACTACGGCGGTGGCTATCCGCCGGGCTACGGCTGGAACGATCGCGACGGGCGCGGTGGCCGCGACCGCGACCGCGACCGCGATCATGGCCGGCCAGGGCACGACCACGACGGGCCCGGCGGTGGGCATGGCGGCCACGATCACGACGATGGCCGAGGTGGCTCGCTCAGCCTTGCGGCAGGAAGCGTCGGGAATACGTCGGCGAATGGCGCGCCAGTCAAGCTGGCCCCGGAGCGGCGGCCGGACCGCGGCGATCGCGACCGGGGCTGGAACCGTGGGTACTACGGGAACCCGCCGGTGCAGCCGGGCACGGGGTTCACGAACAGCCGGGCGCCGCAGCCGGGGACCGGCATAGGCTCGGGGAACCAGCCGGGCACGGGCATCCCGATGCGCGGTGGCGATGGCTGGCGCGGGCGGTGATCGCCGCCGAGGCGCTCCTACCCTCGGGGTAATGGGGCCGGTAGAATCGGCGGATGCAGATTACGCTCAACGGTGACGCGCGCGATTGCGCGCCCGGTACTTCCGTGTCCGCCCTCCTCGATGCTGCCGGTTATGCCGGGAAGCGGGTGGCCGTGGAAGTGAACCTCGAGATCGTGCCGCGCAGCGCGCACGCGACGCACCTGCTCGCCGAAGGCGACCGGGTGGAGATCGTCCACGCCATTGGCGGCGGCTGACGCCGCGCCCCGACGGAAAACCGCATGAACCACTTCGCTCCCGCCGCCACCGATCCCTTGATCGTCGCCGGCCGCACGTTCCATTCGCGCCTGCTTACCGGCACGGGCAAGTACAAGGATTTCGACGAGACCCGTCGCGCCACCGAGGCCGCCGGCGCGCAGATCGTGACCCTGGCGATCCGCCGGGTGAACATCGGCCAGGACGCGAGCCAGCCGAACCTGCTGGACGCGTTGCCGCCGGACCGCTTCACCCTGCTGCCGAACACGGCCGGTTGCTATACCGCCGACGACGCCGTGCGCACCTGCCGCCTCGCCCGCGAGCTGCTCGATGGCCACAACCTGGTGAAGCTGGAAGTGCTGGGTGACGAGCGCACGCTGTACCCGGACGTGGTGCAGACCCTCGCGGCCGCGGAAAAGCTCGTGGCCGACGGCTTCGACGTCATGGTCTACACCTCCGACGACCCCATCCTCGCCCGCCGTCTGGAAGAGATCGGCTGCGCCGCGATCATGCCGCTGGCCGCGCCGATCGGCTCGGGGCTGGGCATCCAGAACCGCTACAACCTGCTCGAGATCGTGGAGAACGCGAAGGTCCCGGTCATCGTGGATGCCGGCGTGGGCACGGCGTCGGATGCGTCCATCGCCATGGAGCTCGGCTGCGACGGCGTACTGATGAATACCGCCATCGCCGGCGCCAGAGACCCCGTGCTCATGGCGCACGCGATGAAGCTGGCCGTCGAGGCGGGCCGCGCGGCGTTCCGTGCCGGACGCATTCCGCGCAAGCGCTTCGCCTCGGCCTCGAGCCCTCTCGATGGGCTGGTCGGCTGAACATGGCGAACGACGAGACCAGCGGGGACGCCCCCTTCCACCGCCGCATCCGCAGCTTCGTCCTGCGCGAAGGGCGCATGACGCCGGCGCAGCAGCGCGCGTTCGATGAGCACTGGGAGCGTTTCGGGCTCGATTACGCGGGCAAGGAGCGCGACCTGGACGCCACCTTCGGCCGCTACGCGCCGCGTGTGCTTGAGATCGGCTTCGGTAACGGCGAAGCGCTAGCCTGGGCCAGCGAGCACGATCTCGCCCGCGATTACATCGGCGTGGAAGTGCACGGTCCGGGCGTGGGGCGCCTCATGAATGCGCTGGCCGCGCGCGAGGCGACCAACGTGCGCCTGTACAAGCACGACGCCGTGGAAGTGCTCGAGCACGACATCCCGGCGGGCAGCCTGTCGGAGGTTCGTATCTGGTTTCCGGACCCCTGGCACAAGAAACGCCACAACAAGCGCCGCCTGGTCCAGCCGGCCTTCGTGGAGCTGCTCGCCTCGCGGATGGCGGCGGGCGGCCTGCTCCACCTCGCCACGGACTGGGAGGCCTATGCGGAGCACATGCGCGAGACGATGGAAGCCGCTGCCGGCTGGCGCAACCGTGTCGGCCCGGGCCAGGTGGCGGAGCGTCCGGCGTGGCGCATCGAGACGCACTTCGAGAGGCGCGGCACGCGGCTCGGGCATGGCGTGTGGGACTTCCTCTACGAGTGGCAGGGCACGGCGGCCGCGGACTGATCGCGCTGCGATCGTGGCCCGGCTTCAGCCGGTATCCACGCCCAGCGCGTATACTCCTGCGGCAACTCCACAGCCTGGCAGCACCATGCCACCGCATGTTCCAACCGACCGGATCCGGATAGCCGGCTAGTGGCACTGACCCTCACTCCCGAAATGATCCTCGTGCTGGGCCTGGTGGGCTTCACCATGCTCATGCTCGTTCTGGAGTGGATCCGGGCCGACATGGTCGCCCTGCTCGTCGTGGTCACGATCGGCCTCACCGGCCTGATCCCCGGCGACCAGGTGTTTAACGGCTTCGCCGGCAACGCGGTCATCGCGATCATCGCCATCATGATCATGGGCGCCGGCCTCGACCGGGCGGGCGTGCTCAACCTCACCGCCGCCTTCGTCATGCGCATGGCCCGCGGCGTGGAATCGCGCCTGGGCGTGGTCGTCAACAGCGTCACCAGCCTGTTCAGCGCGGTGATCCCGAGCCAGGCGCTGGCCGCGTTGATGATTCCGGTCACCAGCCGCCTGTCCGCCCGCACCGGCGTGCCGATGTCGCGCCTGCTGCTGCCGATGGCCTTCTGCATCCTCACGGCCACCAACACCACGCTGATCGCCAACTCGCCGCTGATCGTCCTCAACGACCTGATCGCCAGCGCGAACAGCAACCTGCCACCGGGTGCGCACACCATCCCGAAATTCGGCCTGTTCAGCGTCACGCCGGTCGGCCTCGTGCTGGCCGTGACGGGCGTGCTGTTCTTCTACCTCTTCACCCGCAAGCTGCTGCCCGAGCGCGAGGACGAGCGGCTCAAGGTCACGCCCGGCCGCACCGAGAGCTACTTCGCCGATACCTATGGCATCGCGGGCGAAACGGCCGAGCTGACCGTCACCGCCGAGAGCCCGCTCGTCGGCATGAGCATCGGCGAAGTGGAGCAACTCCACGGCGCGCCGCTGATCCTCGCGATCAAGAACGGCAACGAAAGCCGCGTGGCCCCGCCCTCGGACCAGATGATCTGGGTGGGCACCGTGCTCGGCGTGCTCGCGCCGCGCGAAGCGATCATGTCGTTCGCCAACAACCAGCTGTGCCGCGTGTCGATGCGCATGCGCCAGCTGGGCGAGCAGTTCAATACCACGCGCGCGGGTATCTCCGAGGCGGTGGTGCCGCCGAGTTCGCGCTTCATCAAGCAGAGCGTGGGCGATCTCCGCCTGCGCAAGCGCTTCGGCATTTCCGTGCTGGCGGTGAACCGCGGCGACGAGGTGTTCCGCGAGGACGTGCGCGCGGTGACCCTGCGCGCCGGCGACACCCTCGTGCTGCACAGCAAGTGGCGCGACCTCATGCTGGCGGAAGAAGACCGCGACATCGTCGTGGTGACCGATATCCCGAAGGAAGAACAGCGCCCGGGCAAGATCTGGCAGGCCGTGGGCTTCTTCGTGCTGGCGAAGTGCCTGGCCCTGTTCACCCACCTCGACCTGTCGGTGGCGATGATGACCGGCGCGGTGGGCATGCTGCTCACCGGCGTGCTGAACATGGACGAGGCCTACAAGGCGATCAACTGGAAAACCATCTTCGTCACCGCCTGCCTCATTCCGCTGGGCTGGTCGATGGACTCGACCGGCACCGCCTCGTGGATTGCGCAGGAGGTATTGCAGATCCTGGGACACGCGCCGCAGTGGACCCTGCAGCTATCGATCGCCGTGCTGACCCTGATGTTCTCGCAGGTGATGTCGAACGTCGGCGCCACCGTGATGATGGTGCCCATCGCGATCAGCGTGGCGGTGACCACCGGCGGCAATCCCTCGGCGTATGCGCTCATCGTGGCGGTGTCGTCGTCCAACACCTTCCTGCTGCCGTCCGGTCATCCCGCGCTGATGATGGTGGCCGGCCCCGGCGGCTACCGCTCGCGCGACTTCCTGCGCGTGGGCCTGCCCCTGACCATCCTGATCCTGGCGCTCACCCTGGTCACCATCAACTTCATGTACCGCTGAAAAATCACGTAGGAGCGCGCCTTGCGCGCGACGGCTTCTCGCGGCGATGTAACAGGGCCTGCTGCTCTTCGCGAAAAGCCGTCGCGCGCCTTGCGCGCTCCTACAAATCAGGACAGGTGGACAGCGCCGTCAGTCACGGCAACCGCCACAGCACGCAGCCGGTCGCCCCGGCACGGTCCGGCCGTGCAGTCACCGCTCTCGGCGGTGAAGGTCGCCCCGTGGGCGGCGCAGATGATCTGCCCACCACGGACCAGGAACTTGCCGGGAACATAGTCCAGGCGCCGCCCCGCGTGGGGACAGACGTTGAAGTAGGCCCGCGCCTCGTCCCCGTGCCGGTAAACCATCAGCGACTCCACCTCCCCGTGGACCAGGGCTTCGACTTCGATGGCGTTGCCATCGGGAATATCCGCCAGCAGGCAGAGGGGGGCGGCTTCGGTGGCAGTCATGGCACTTGTCTATGGGGAACGGATGCCCCAAGGTAAAGGGCGTAGATGCATGTCATTGTGCCACATACGGATTTTTAACCAATGCGCCTTGTTTTCCCGCCCATCCGCCGCTCGCGCAACCCCCTCGTCCGCGCCCTGTCGCTGGTGCTGGGCCTTGCCGTGGTGGGTGTGCTGCTCGTGTTCGGTGTGGTCGTCCTCGGCGTGCTTTTCGCCGGCGGCCTGGTCTTCCTGGCGGTACGCCAGTGGAAGCTGTCGCGTGGCCGCATGGCGGGCGCCGCCCGGGCCGCGCCGAAGGATCCGGACGTCCTGGAAGGCGAGTTCGTCGTCATCCGCCAGGGCCGGCCGGTCCACCATCACTGATAGCCGCAAGAAGCGGATGGTGACGGGCCGCGCCCCGTCCTACGCTGGTCTCCATGAAGGAGGCCATCATGAATTCCCAGACCTGTGCCATGCGTCCCGTCGCCGCCGATGCCCTTGAACGCGTCCGCGCCGCCCTCGACAGCGGCGAAGCGGCGACGGACCTCAACAGCCTCGCCGCCGTCGCGGGGCTGAGTCCCACGCACCTGCAGCGGGCATTCCGCCGCCGCTATGGGGTCAGCCCGGCCGAGTACGCCCGCGCCCGCCGCTTCGGCCAGCTGCGCGACGCCTTGCGCGAAGGCGCCGCGGTGACCGATGCCGTGTACGAAGCCGGTTTCGGCTCCGGCAGCCGGGTTTACGAGGAGAGCGACCGCCGCCTCGGCATGACGCCGGCCAGCTACCGGGCGGGCGGCGCGGGGGCGTCGATCCGTTACACCACCACGAACACGCCCCTGGGCCAGCTGCTCGTCGCCACCACGGCACGGGGCATCTGCTCGGTCACCCTGGGCGAGGACGATGCCGGGCTCGAGGCGCGGCTCGCGGCGGAATTCCCCTTGGCAGAGCGCGAACGGGTGGATGAAGGACGCGAAGAGTGGCTCGACGCCGTAATCGGCCGCGTCGCCCACGAGCTCGGTTGGAGTGACCGCGACGCGCCGGCCATGCCGCCGCTCGACGTCGCCGCCACGGCCTTCCAGTGGCGCGTATGGGATGCGCTCACGCGCATTCCCCGCGGCGAGACACTGAGCTATGGCGAACTGGCCGCGAAGCTCGGGGTGCCCAAGGCTGCCCGCGCCATCGGCCGCGCCTGCGGCAGCAACAAACTGGCCCTGCTGGTGCCCTGCCACCGGATCATCCGCGAGGACGGAAGCCTCGGCGGCTGGCGCTGGGGCCTGGACATCAAGCAGCAGTTGCTCGCCACCGAACGTGCCATGAAAGCCGCTCAAGGCTGACCCCCGAAAGGTTTCGCTACCGCATCTCCTGTAACAACGATATCTTGCGGAATTCGCATGGCATCAGGCCATGCGAATGAGCCTGGGCCTTTCCATGTCAGACGCCGCCTGTACCCCCGTTTCCGCCGCCGCCGAGCGGCGTTGGCTGCTGCCGCTTTCCCTGCTTGCCCTGTACGTGATCTGGGGTTCCACCTACCTGGCCATCCGCTACGCGCTGGTGAGCTATCCGCCCTTCACCCTGGCCGCGCTCCGTTTCGCCGTGGCGGGCGTGCTGTTGTTCGCGGTGCTCCGCCTGCGCGGGGACGCGATGCCGACCGCGCGCCAGTGGAAGAATGCCGCCATCGTAGGCACCTTGCTCCTCGCCGGCGGCAACGGCCTGGTGTGCTTCGCCGAGCAGTCGGTGGGGTCGGGCATCGCCGCCGTGGCGGTAGCCAGCATGCCGTTGTTCGCGGCGGTCTTCGGCGGCATCTACGGCGAGTGGCCGTCGCGTTACGAGACCGCCGGGCTGCTGCTCGGCTTCGTCGGCGTGATCGTGCTCAACCTCGGCGCGGGCCTTGCCGGTTCGCCGCTGGGCGCGATCGCGCTGATCGTGGCGGCGATGTCGTGGGCCTTCGGCTCCGTATGGTCGAAGCGGCAGGACATGCCCAAGGGCCCGATGAACACGGCGGCGCAGATGCTCTGCGCGAGCATCTCGCTGGCGATCATCGCGTTCCTGCATGGCGAAGCCATTCCCGCGCATCCGGAAGCGGGCGCCACGGCCGCGCTCGCCTACCTCGTGGTGTTCGGCTCGATCATCGCGTTCAGTGCCTACCTCTACGTGCTGAAGACGGTGCGACCCGCGCTCGCCACCAGCTATGCGTACGTGAATCCACCGGTGGCCGTGCTGTTCGGCGTCGCCCTCGCGGGCGAACACGTCGGAGCCTTCGACCTCGCCGGCATGGCGATCATCCTGGTCGGTGTCGGCATCATCACCATGATGCGCGTGCGCAAGGCCTGACCCGGAACGACTAACATGCGGGGCATCGCAAGGAGCCCCGCATGAGCGCCCCCACCGACAGCACCCTCGCCCGCCTCGCCCTTCGCTGCACGGACTGGGCGGAGCGCTGGTTTCCCGATGCCTGGGTATTCGCCGCCTTGGCCGTGGTGATGGTGGCCCTCGCGACACTGACGATGGGTGCCACGCCGGCCGACACCGTCGCCGCCTTCGGCGACGGTTTCTGGAGCCTCATTCCCTTCACCATGCAAATGGCCTTCGTGGTGATCGGCGGCTACGTGCTGGCGACGGCGCCGCCGGTCGCACGCCTCATCGAACGCCTGGCCGCGCTGCCGAAGACGGGGCGCGGCGCCATCTGCCAGGTGGGTCTCGTGAGCATGCTCGCCTCGCTGCTGAGCTGGGGTTTTTCGCTGATCTTTGCCGGGCTGCTGGTGCGTGCGCTCGCCCGGCGCGGCGACCTGCGCATGGATTACCGGGCGGCCGGTGCCGCGGCCTATCTCGGGCTCGGCGCCGTCTGGGCCATGGGGCTCTCGTCCTCGGCCGCGCAGCTGCAGGCGAATCCCAAGAGCATGCCGCCGGAGCTGTTGAAGATCACGGGCGTGCTGCCCTTCGCGCAGACGATCTTCCTGTGGCAGTCCATCGTGCTGACGGCGATCCTGATCGCGGTGTCGCTCGCCGTGTGCTGGCTCACCGCACCGCGTGCCGACGTACGCACGGCGGCCGATCTCGAGGTGGATGTCGCCGTGGCGCAGGTGGCGTCACCCGGCCGCCGCCGGCCCGGCGAATGGCTGGAATACAGCCCGCTGCTGAGCGTGCTGGTCGGCCTGCTCGGCATGGGCTGGCTCGTGCGCGAGTTCGCCACGAAGCCGTTGCTTGGCGTCATCGCCAACCTCAACACGTACAACTTCCTGTTCCTTACGCTCGGCCTGCTCCTGCATTGGCGGCCACGCGGTTTCCTCGACGCGGTGACGCGCGCCGTGCCGGGCACCACCGGCGTCCTCATCCAGTTCCCGCTGTACGGCGGCATCGCGGCGCTGCTCACGCAGGCCAGGAACGGCGCCGGCGATACGCTCGCCCACCATCTTGCGCAAGCCTTCGTCCGGGTCGCATCCACCGAGACCTTCACCCTGGTCATGGGCGTCTACTCGGCCGTACTCGGCTTCTTCGTTCCCAGTGGCGGCGGCAAGTGGGTGATCGAGGCGCCGTACGTGATGCAGGCGGCGAACGAACTGAAGGTCCACCTCGGCTGGGCCGTGCAGGTCTACAACGCCGCCGAGGCGCTGCCCAACCTCGTCAACCCCTTCTGGATGCTTCCGCTGCTTGGCGTGCTGGGGCTGAAGGCCCGCGACATCGTCGGCTTCACCTTCATGCAACTGCTCGTGCACGTGCCGCTGGTGCTGGGCTTGCTCTGGTGCCTGGGCCTGACGCTCGAGTACGTTCCCCCGGCCATGTGACCCAGTTCGCACAACAGCGGGACATCGATGCATTTTCAGAATTATTCGATGTCCGCTGTTCTCACGACTCCCTAGGCTGGCCTGCCTTGTCACGGGAGTGGGTATGGTTGGGATCCGATCCAACGGGTGGCTGGCGCGCGTGACCACGGTCCTCGGCGTTGGCATCGCCGCTGTCGCGTCGTGCCAACGCTTTCATCCGACCGAGGCGTGCGAAGCCGCCTTCGCGAAGCCGTTACAGTTCGCGCAGGGCCGTCGTCACGGGGAGGCGCGCGGCGCGCAATGCGGGGAACAATCCGCCGATGAAGCCGATGGCCAGCGCCCACTTGATTCCGGTCCATAGCAGGCCCGTGCTCACGTGGAAGCGGAACACCACCTGGCTGAAGTTCGCCCCCAGCGTGGATGCCGTGTAGCCGTTGAAGATGACCCACACGATCCCGGCGCCTATGACGCCGCCCAATAGCGCGAGCATCATCGTCTCCAGCATCACCGACACCACCACCGGCAGGCCGCGGAAACCGATCGCGCGCAGCGTGGCGATCTCGCGCGCACGCGCCTGGATGGCGGCGAACATCGTGTTCAGCGCGCCGAACACGGCGCCGATCGCCATGATGATGCCGACGGTGATGCCCACCGCGCGCAGCACCTTGGTCAGGCCTTCGGACTGCTTGCTGAAGTATTCGCGGGTCGTGCTCACGTCCACCTTCAGGCGCGGGTCCGCCGCGAGGCTGGCCTTGAAGGTGTCGAAGGCTTTCGGCGAATCGAGCAGCACCGTCACGGACTGCACGCTGCTGCCGCGGCGATAGGCCGAGGCCACGCTCTGGGTGTCGCCCCAGAGTTCCGATTCGAGCGCGTCGTTCGAGGCGAAGACACCGACCACGGTCCAGGTCTGGCCGGCGAGACGGATGGTCTTGCCCACGTCGAGGCCTTCGAACTGCGCCAGGGCGCCCTTGCCCACGATCAGTTCGCGCAGGCCGGGCTTGAACTTGCGCCCTTGCACGATCTTCACCTGGTCGCGCAGGTTCCACACGTCTTCGCTCACGCCGCGGATCGGCACGTTCGAATCGCTGTTCGGATCGCCCTTGCGCGGCAGGTTGGCCACCACCACCAGTTCGCCGGAGGCGATCGGCTTGCCCTGCGCGTCCTTTTTCACGCCCGGGGCCTGCACCACCACGTTGGCACTGTCGCGATCCAGGATGGAATTGAGCTCCGCCTGCGAGCCGCCGCGCAGCACGATGGCCGAGTGATCGTTGCCGGTGGAACGCAGCGTCTCGGCGAAGCCTTCGCTCATGGCGAGCATCGCCACGAGCACGCCGACGACGCCGGCGATGCCCACGACGACCACCGACGAGGAGCCCAGGCGCTGGGTCACGGTGGCGAGGCCCACCTTGGTGACCTCCCAGGTCTGGCGGCCACGGCGCGTGACGGCCATCCAGATCGCGAGCGCCACGGCGAGGGCGACGATGCCCGGCCAGGGCAGGACGATCCAGATCGCGAGGAAGACCGCCACGACGAGCAAGGTGAGGAGGCCGGTGCCGAATTTCTTCATCGATTTCATGCAAGTGTCTCCTCAGCGACCGGCGAGCGCGTCGACGATGTTCAGCCGCATGGCACGGATGGCGGGCAATGCGCCAACCAGCGCACCGATGACCAGCATCAGCACGATGCCGACCACCCAGGTCTGCATCCCGATGGGTGGCAGGTTCAGCATGCCGCCGCTTCCCTTCGCCACGATCGGCACGACGACGCTCGCGACGGCAAGCCCGAGGATGCCGCCGAGCAACAGCAGGAGCACGCCTTCGGCCAGCACCATGCCGAGGACGCTGCGGCTGGAAAAACCGATCGTCTTCAGCACGGCCAGTTCGTTGGTCCGTTCGCGCACGGCCTGGGCCATGGTGTTGCCGGTGAGCAGGATCAGGGTGAAGAACACGGCGCCCATGATCGCCGACACGATGAGGCCGATGTCGCCGAGCTGCTTCACGAAGGACGCGTTGAAAGCCTGCTCCGTCTGCGTCTTCGTCTCATGATCGGAGTTGGCCGAGAGCGCGTCGATGGCCTTCGCGACCGCGTCGGCCTTGTCCGCCGAAGTCAGCTGCACGACGTACCAACCCACCGTGGTCCCGACGTTCTGGAAGGCGTTGGCGTCCTCGAAATACTTGTGGTGGAAGAAGAACTGCTGGTCGGTGCCGTTGGCCGCGCCCTTCGCCGGCGTGTAAATGCCGACGAGGTCGAACGGCCAGGTCTTGTCGCCGTTGCGCTGCGGGAAGATCGTGGACTGCAGCGGAATCTTGTCGCCCACCTTCCAGCCGAAACGCTTGGCCAATGCTTCGCCGACGATGGCGCCCGTGCGCGTGCTCTCGAAGGCCTTGCGCTGTTCCGGCGGCAGGACGATCTCGTGGTAGATGTCGAGGTAGTTGTCGCTCACGGCGAAGCTGAGCACGAAGTTCTTCGGATCCTGGTAGATGCCGCCGAACCAGTTGGCGTAGCCCACGTTCTTGACGCCCGGCACCGCCTGCATGCGCGTCGACAGGCTGACCGGAAGCGACTGGATGATCGAATAGCGCGAGGTGGTGAGCAGCCGGTCGACGCCGATCACGCTGTCGCCGCCCGACGAGAACGCCGCGCGGGTGGCATCGAGCATGCCGAACAGCAGGAAGGCGGCGAGGATCGACACCAGGGTGAAGAAAGTGCGCGCCTTGCGCCGGAACAGCGCGGCCCAGATGAGGTGCAGGTATTTCATGCCGGCATCCCCCGCGTCATGCCACGGCCTGCTCGACGAGGGAGCCCTTGTCGAGGTGCAGGGTATGGTTGGCGTACTCGGCCGCCTTGGGATCGTGGGTCACCATCACGATGGTCTTGCCGTGCTCGCGGTTGAGCTCGCGCAGCAGGCCGAGGATCTCCTCGGCGGAATGGCGGTCGAGATCGCCCGTGGGTTCGTCGCAGACCAGCAGGGTGGGGTCGGAAACGATGGCGCGCGCGATCGCCACGCGCTGCTGCTGGCCGCCCGACAGCTCCGACGGCTTGTGCGTGGCGCGGTCGCCAAGGCCAACCAGCTGCAGGGCCACCGAGGCGTTCTGCCTGCGCTGCGCGCCGGAGAGTCTGGTCAGCAGCAGCGGCAGTTCCACGTTGCGCTGCGCGCTGAGCATCGGCATGAGGTTGTAGAACTGGAAGACGAAGCCCACGTGCGCCGCGCGCCACTTCGCCAGTGCGCCGGAACCCAGCTGGTCGATGCGGTCGCCGGCCACGACGATGCTGCCGCCGGTGGGCGTGTCGAGCCCGCCGATGAGGTTGAGCAGCGTGGTCTTGCCCGATCCCGACGGGCCCATCAGCGCGAGGAAGTCGCCTTCCTCGATCTTGAGGTTCACGCCGTGCAGCACCTCGACCTTCTGCCGGCCGCGCTCGTAAACCTTGGAAAGGTCCTGGATGTCGATCAGGGTGGCCATCGTTCTGTCTCCGTGGATATCAGGGCGTGGTGGCGGTGCTGACGGCGGCGCCGTCGGCGAGGTCGGGTGGTGGCGAGACGATCACGGTGTCGCCGGCGGCGATGCCGTCGGTGATCAGGCGCAGGTCGCCGGTGGCCTGCTTCGCCGCCGTCACGGGGCGGCGCGTGGCCTTGCCTTCGGCGACGGTATAGACCACGTCACGGTCGTCGCGGCGGACCACCGAAGCCGCGGGTACGAGCACGCCCTTCGGCGCGCTCGCCTGCGCGGGCGCGCGCCGGTCGAGGAAGGACACGCGCACACCCATGTCGGGAACGATGCGGGCATCCTTCTGCTCGAGCGCCACGCGCACCTTCACCGTCGCCTTGCCGCGGTCCGCGGCCGGTACGATGGCGATCACATGGGCGGGAATGCGCCAGTCCGGATACGCATCCAGCACGGCCTCGGCCGGCATATCGGGCTGTACGCGGCCGATATAGGCCTCGTTGACGTCCACGTCGATTTCCAGCGAATCCATATCCACGATGGTGCCGACACCCGTGCGGGTAAAGCCGCCGCCGGCGGAAAGCGGCGAGACGATTTCTCCCACCTGCGCGGCCTTGTCGGTGATCACGCCGTCGAAAGGCGCGCGCACCACCGTGTAATCGAGGTTCACCTGCCCCACGCTCACCTGCGCATCGGCGGCGTCGGCCTGGCGGCGCGCCGTGTTGAGCTGTGCGCGATAGGTGTTGGCCTGGGTGCGCGTCTGCTCGGCCAGCTGGCGCGAGACGAGGCCGCGACCGACCAGCGCCTCCTGACGGTCCGCGTCCCGCCGGGCCTGTTGGAGCTGCGCCTCGCTCTGCATGACGCTCGCATGCGCCGCCGCGGCGTTGGCGCGGGCCGAATCGAGGCTCGCGCGCAGCGCGTTGTCCTCGAGCCTGGCCAGTACCTGCCCTTTCTTCACCCGGTCGCCTTCCTCGATGAGGACTTCCACCAGGGTGCCGGTGATCTGCGCCGAGACCGTCGCCTGGCGCCGCGCGGTGACATAGCCGGTGGCCTGCAGCACGGCGCCGGCCTCGCTGTTGGTGCTGGCGGCGACGGCCGTGGCCGTATGCACCTCCACCGGACGGCGGCTCAGGAACGCCCATGCGCCTCCGGCCAGGGCCAGGACGAGCACCAGGATGGCGGCCGCGATCAGGACGGTACGTGCGCCCGGGCCTCCCCCGCCGCCATGTGCTTCCTTGTGCGACTTGTCGATCTTCAGCTGCCGGAGCAGCTCGGTGTTCGAATTCATCTTCCCTCGTTCCCCATGCCGCTCGTGCAGCAAGATCATGCGTTCCCGCGGGGACCCTGCACCACTTTCGGCCATCAGTCATCTGCCGTGACAGGTGTCACCTGCTAGTCTTGGCGTATGAATACCGTCATCCCTTCGCCGGCACAGCCGAGCATCCCCGTCGCCGGCCAGGCCGGACGTTTCCCCGTGCGCCGCGTCTTCTGCATCGGGCGCAATTACGCCGATCACGCCCGCGAAATGGGCGCCTCGGTGGACAAGGCCAATCCGATGTTCTTCACCAAGCCCGCCGACGCCCTCGTGACCGACGGAGCCGACGTGCCCTACCCGTCCGCCACCAGCGACCTGCACCACGAAGTGGAGATGGTCGTCGCCCTCGGTGCCGGCGGCTCGGACCTCTCGGTCGAGGAAGCAGGCAAGCTGGTCTGGGGCTATGGCGTGGGGCTGGATCTTACCCGTCGCGACCTGCAGGCCCAGGCCAAGGCCAAGGGCGCACCGTGGGACGTCGCCAAGGCCTTCGATCATTCCGCGCCCATATCCGCGCTGGTGCCCGCGAGCGAAGCCACGCTTTCGGCAGCCACGCGCATAGCGCTGGAAGTGAACGGCGAAACGCGCCAGCAGGCCACGCTCGGCGAGATGGTGCTCGACGTGCCGGAAATACTCAGTGCGCTGTCGCGGCTGTTCGAACTCAAGGCGGGTGATATCGTCTATACCGGCACGCCTGCCGGTGTGGCGGCGCTGGCGCGCGGCGACCGCTTCCGCGCCACCCTGGAGGGTGTCGCCACGCTGGAGGGTCGCGTGGTCTGATTTCGCGAAGTACCGACATGGGGATCGTTAGCTTCGTTCGTTCGCTGCCAAGCCATGAGGAGAAGGGCCGATGAGTTTCGTCGCGGAATTCAAGAAATTCGCACTGCGCGGTAACGTGGTCGACCTGGCCGTCGGTGTCGTGATCGGCGCCGCGTTCGGCAAGATCGTCACCTCGCTGGTCGACAACATCATCATGCCGCCGCTCGGCTGGGCCATCGGCGGCATCGACTTCTCGGACTGGAAGTGGGTGCTGAAGCCGGGCGACCCGGCGACCAAGACGGCGGAGGTCGCCGTGCAGTACGGCGTCTTCATCAACGTGCTGATCCAGTTCGTCATCATCGCCTTCGCGATCTTCCTCGTGGTCAAGGCGATCAACCGCCTCTCGCATCGCGAAGAGGAAAAACCCGCGGCGCCACCCGCCGACGTGGCCCTGCTGACCGAAATCCGCGACCTGCTGAAGCAGCAGAACCGCGCGCCCTGACTGCCGCGCCGCACCTGTAGGAGCGCGCCTTGCGCGCGACATGTGTTGAGGCCGGGGCTTGGAGCTGGCGCGCCGGTTTTCAGGACTGGCGCGAAAGGCTGTCGCGCGCAAGGCGCGCTCCTACACACACCCCCCGTGACTTCCGGCCTAGTCGCGGGGCTGGCCCCCGGCGCAATAATCGACGTTTCCGTCCCCGGGGGTCACACATGCGTCATTCGTTCCGTCTCCACGCGCTTGCCGCGTGCCTTGCGCTTGCCTTCTCCGCCCATGCCGCCGACAAGGCCACCACCATTCCGGAGAAGGCGGTCGCCGCCGCCACCGAGTTGCGCGACCGGGCAATGGACGACACTACCGGCTACGAATTCGTCAGCCAGCTGACGACCGAAGTGGGCCCTCGCGTCGCCGGCAGCGCCGCCGATGCGCGCGGCGTGGCGTGGACCGTCGCCAAGTTCAAGGCGATGGGCTTCGACAAGGTCTATACCGAAAAGGTGAGCTATCCGCTGTGGCAGCGTCGCAGCGAGCACGCCGAGATCGTCTCGCCCTTCCCCCAGCCGCTGGCGCTCACCGCGCTCGGTTACTCGGCCGGTACGCCGAAGGGCGGCCTAAGCGCGCAGGTGATCGGCTTCGACAACCTCGACGCATTCAAGAAGGCCGACCCGGCGACGGTGAAGGGCAAGATCGTCTACGTCAGCACGCACATGCAGCAGCAGAAGGACGGCCACGATTATCGCGAAGGCTCGGCGACGCGCACGGGCGGTCCGGTGCTTGCCGCGAAGATGGGTGCCGCCGCGTTCCTGCTGCGCTCCGCCGGCACCGACGCGCACAGCCGCACGCCGCATACCGGCGTCACCGGCTTCCAGGATCCGAAGGACGCCATTCCGGCCGCCGCCCTCTCGCTACCCGACGCCGACCAGTTGGAGCGGGTGCTGAAGGAAGGCAAGCCGGTCACGCTGAAGCTCGACCTCGACGTCGGCTTCGCGGGCACCTACGAAGGCCAGAACGTCATCGCCGAAGTGACCGGCGCCAAGCATCCGGACCAGGTCGTGGCCATCGGCGGGCACCTGGATTCATGGGACCTCGGCACCGGCGCGATCGATGACGGCGCGGGCGTGGCGATCGCCGCCGCCGCGGCGAAGCTGATCAAGGACATGCCGCAGCGGCCGGATCGCACCATCCGCGTCATCGCCTTCGCGAACGAGGAAATGGGGCTGTGGGGTGGCCGCGCCTATGCGGATGCCCATGCGAAGGAAGTCTCGAAGTTCCAGCTCGGCACCGAGTCCGACTTCGGCGCGGGCCGCATCTGGCGCATGACCGCGAGCGTGAAGCCGTCGGCACGCGGCGCCATCGAACAGATCGCGAAGGTGATCGAGCCGATCGGCGTCGCCTACGACGCAACCAAGCCCGGCGGCGGCGGTTCCGACCTCTCGCAGATGCATGCGAAGGGCATGGCGGCGCTCTCGCTCACCCAGGACGGTACCGACTACTTCGACTACCACCACACCGCCAACGACACGCTCGACAAGATCGATCCGAAGGCACTGGCGCAGAACGTGGCGGTGTACGCGACCTTCGCATACATGGCCGCGCAGGCGAACGGCGATTTCGGCTCGGCACCGGGCGCATTCAAGAACGACGGCGCGCACGACTGATCGGCAGGGCGCGCCTCCCGTAGGAGCGCGCCTTGCGCGCGACATGTTTTGAGGCCGAACCCGGAAGCTGGCGCGCCAGCTTGGGGACTGGCCCGAAAAGATGTCGCGCGCAGGCGCGCTCCTACAATGATACCGGGCATGTGTTGAGGCCGAACTTGGAAGCTGGCGCGCCAGCTTGGGGACTGGCCCGAAAAGATGTCGCGCGCAGGCGCGCTCCTACAATGATGCGGGGTTGGTTTCGAGCTTCTTCGCCGGGGCCAGCCTGTCCTGCAGGCGGTTCATGTAGAGGTAGATCACCGGCGTGAGGTAGAGCGTCAGGATCTGCGATACCACCAGGCCGCCCACCACGGCCAGGCCCAGCGGGCGCCGCGTTTCCGCGCCCGCGCCGATACCCAGCGCGATGGGCAGCGTGCCTGCGAAGGCCGCCATCGTGGTCATCATGATCGGCCGGAAGCGCACGCGGCATGCCTCGTAGATCGCGTCGAACGGCGCCATGCCCTCCTCGCGCTGACGTTCCAGCGCGAAGTCGATCATCATGATCGCGTTCTTCTTCACGATGCCCACCAGCATGATGATGCCGACGAAGGCGAACAGGTCGAGCGACGCGTTGAAGATCACCAGGGTAAGCAGCGCGCCGACTGCGGCTGCCGGCAAGCCGGAAAGAATCGTCAGCGGGTGGATGAAGCTCTCGTAGAGAATGCCGAGCACCAGGTAGATGACGAACACGGCCAGCAGGAGCAGCAGGCCCATGCCTTTCACCGAGTCCTGGAAGGCCTGCGCCGTGCCCTGCACCGATCCGCTGAGCGTCGGCGGCAGTTTCATCTCCGTGGTGGCGCGATCGATGCTCGCCACCGCGTCGCTGAGCGACACGCCGGGCGCGAGGTTGAACGACACCGTCACCGCGGGCAGCTGGCCCTGGTGGTTCACCGTCAGCACCTGCGGCTTGCGCTGGAAACTCGCCACGGTATTGAGCGGAATGAGCTTGCCGCTGTCCGAGGTGACATACAGGCGGGACAGCACCGCGGGATCGTCCTGCATGCGCCGTTCCACCTGCAGGATCACCCAGTACTGCGTGGCCGAGCCGTAGATCGTGGAGATCTGGTTCTCGCCGAACGCGGTACCCAGCGCGGTCTGCACCTGGTCCATGGTGAGGCCGAGCGGTGCCAGCTTGTCGCGGTTCACGGTGACGACCATCGAGGGACTGTTGAGGTCGAGGTCGGTGGTGACGTCCTGGAAGCCCGGCAGTTTCTGGAACGCCGCGACCAGCCTGCCCGACCAGTCGTACAGCGCCTGCAGATCGGTCGATTGCACCGTGTACTGGTACTGCGCCTTCGACTGGCGGCCACCCACCTGGATGGCCGGCGGGTTCTGGATATAGGTACGGATGCCGGGAACTTCAGCGAACCGATGGCGCAATTCCTGGATGATCTCGTCGGGCGTCGTGCCGCCGCGTTCGTCGCGTGGCTTCAGGCGTAGCAGCAAGGAGCCGTTGTTCACCGTCGAGCGCGATCCGCCGGCGCCGACGCTGGACATCACCGCCTCGACGTTCGGGTCCTTTTGCGCGATATCAGCCAGCGCCTGCTGGCGAGCCGACATGGCGGCGAAGGAAATGTCGGTCGGACCTTCCGTGGTCACGCGCAGCTGCCCGCTGTCGCCGGCGGGAATGAAGTCCTTCGGCGTGATGACGAACAGCACGCCGGTCGCCGCGAGGCTCAGCGCGAACACGCCGACGACCGTCCGCGGATGGCGCATGCACCAGGCCAGCGTCCGCGTGTATCCACTGGAGACCGCGGCGAACCCGCGATCGAACCAGACCACCACGAAGGTGCGCTTCTGGTGATCGTGCGCCTTCACGAAGCGGCTGCAAAGCATCGGTGTCAGGGTGATGGAGACGAAGCCGGAGACCAGGATCGACACGCTGATGACCACGGCGAATTCGTGGAACAGGCGGCCCACGATGCCGCCCATGAACATGACCGGGATGAACACGGCGACCAGCGACAGCGTCATCGAGAAGATCGTGAAGCCGATCTCGCCGGCGCCTTTCACGGCTGCCTCGAACGGTGCCTCCCCCGCCTCGATGTGGCGCATGATGTTTTCGAGCATCACGATGGCGTCGTCGACCACGAAGCCGACGGCCAGGGTGAGTGCAAGTAACGAAAGGTTGTCCAGGCTGTAGCCCAGCGCGAACATCGCGCCGAACGTGCCGAGTACCGAGATCGGCAACGCCACCGCGGGAATCAGCGTGGCCGAGGCATTGCCGAGGAACAGGTAGATCACCAGCACCACGAGGATGCCCGCCAGCACGAGGGTGAATTGCACGTCGTGCACGGACTCGCGGATCGACTCGGAGCGGTCGTACATAACGTTGAGCTTCACCGACGGCGGAAGCGTCGCCGTGAATCCGGGCAGCAGGCTGAGGATGTTGTCGACCGTTTCCACGGTGTTCGCGCCCGGCTGGCGCTGGATCGCCAGGGTGATCGAGCGCGCGCCATTGAACCAGCTCGCCTTCTGGTCGTCCTGCACGCTGTCGCGCGGCGTGGCAATGTCGGACAGCCGCACGGGCGCGCCATTCCGATAGGCGACCACGACCTGGCCGTAGTCCGCGGCGCGCATCAGCTGACCGTCCGAACGGATCGAAAGCAGCTGGCGCTGGCCGTTGAGCGAGCCCGTAGCCTTGTTCACGTTGGCCGCCGCGATGGCATCGCGCATCTGGTCCACGCCGATCCCCGTGGCCGCGAGCCGGTCGGGATCGACCGCAATCCGCACTGCGTACTTCTGCGAACCGTAGACGTTCACCTGGGCGACGCCGTCGACCATCGACAGGCGCTGGGCGAGTTCGGTTTCCGCGTAATCGTCCACCGTGGACAGCGGCAGCGTCGACGACTGCATGGTGAGGTAGAGGATCGGCGCATCGGCCGGGTTCACCTTGCGGTACGTCGGCGGCGTCGGCATCTCGCGCGGCAGCTGCCGCGTCGCCGCGGAAATCGCCGCCTGTACGTCCTGCGCCGCGCCGTCGATGCTGCGGTCCAGTGCAAAGGTCACGGTGATGTTCGTCGAGCCCAGCGAACTGGACGAGGTCATGGAATCGATGCCGGCGATCGTCGAGAGCTGCGCCTCGAGCGGGGTGGCGACCGAGGAGGCCATCGTCTCCGGCGAGGCGCCTGGCAGGCTGGCACTGATGTTGATCGTCGGGAAGTCGACGTTGGGCAGCTCGTTGACCGGCAGCTTCGGATAGGCCGCGATGCCGAAGATGACCAGCGCCGACATCAGCAGCGTGGTCATCACGGGCCGGCGGATGCAGAGTTCCGGCAGGTTCATGCGCGGGCCCTCAACCCTTGTCGATGCGCACGCGGGCGCCGTCGACGAGCAGCATCTGGCCTTCCGTGACGACGCGTTCGCCCGCCTGCAGGCCCTTGTCGACGACCACGCGGTTCGCGCTGGTCGCGCCTGTGGTGATCGTACGCTGTTCCACGGTGCCGTCCGCCTTCACCACGAACACGAAGGTGCCCTCCGTCGAGCTCTGCAGGGCCACCACGGGGATGCTCACCGCGTCGTACAGCCGCGTGGTGGGCAAGGTCACCTCGGCGAACTGCCCCGGTGTCAGCCGGCCGTCCGCGTTCGCGAAACGGCCCTTCAGCACGATGGTGCCGGTGGTGGCGTCCACTGCGTTGTCGATGAATTCCAGCTCGCCCTTCAGCGGCGCGCCCTCGTCGCCCGGAATCTTCGCCAGCACCGGCAGGGGTCCGCGACGCTGGCTGTTGCGCACGGCGGCCAGGCTGTCCTCGGGAATGGAAAAGGCCACGCGGATGGGATCGACCTCGTTCAATACCACGATGTCGGTCGTATCGGCGCTGAGCGTGGCACCCGGGTAGGCCAGCGGCGCGCCGGTCACGCCGTCGAAGGGCGCGACGATGGTGGTGAAGTCCAGCTGGGTCTTCGCCGCGCGGGCTGCGGCGCGGTCGCTTTCGAGCGCGGCGCGGGCCACGCCCAGATTGGCCTTGTACAGGTCGAAATCCGCCCGGCTGACGAAGCCCTTGCCGAGCATGTTCTGGTAC
Source organism: Luteibacter sp. SVR4-7G (assembly GCF_056755555.1). Classification (NCBI taxonomy): domain Bacteria; kingdom Pseudomonadati; phylum Pseudomonadota; class Gammaproteobacteria; order Lysobacterales; family Rhodanobacteraceae; genus Luteibacter; species Luteibacter sp. SVR4-7G. Next base: position 100,257 of record NZ_JBPGXO010000007.1, read on the forward strand.
CGCGCCTGGTCGGCCTCGGCCTTGACCAGTTGTGCCTGGTCGCGAGCCACGTTGCCCATGGCCTCGTCGTAGGCCGCTTGCAGCGGGCGTCGATCCACCTTGGCGAGGAGGTCGCCTTTCTTCACGTGGGCGCCGGGTATGAAGGCCAGCGATTCGAGCTGGCCGTTCACCCGCGAACGCACGTTCACGGTGGAATAGGCCTCGGCTCGCCCGATCACTTTCAGGGACAGGTCGATCTCGCCCCGCGTGGCCACCGCGACGGTGACCGGAACGCCCGCCGCCGGCCCTTTGTCCGGGGGTGGCTGGGCCTTTCCACCGGCCTCGTGCCGCCACAGGCCGAACGCGGCGGCCGCCACCGCCACGAGGACGACGATGAGGAGGAGTTTCTTCCCGGGAGATCGCTGCATGGGGGCTCCGGCCGAATCCTTCGGGTTCGGTCGCCACGCTGGGGAGGCGCGGACTGGTTTCAGGGACGGTTATCCGTAAAAGCTAACGCGCATGCCCACCATCGGTTGACTGGGATTCAGCTTTCCTCGCCGGGACCGTCCAGCCCCTGGAGGTTTTCCTTCATGCGGTCCAGGACGGCCAGCATGGTCTGCAGGTCGGCGGTCGAAATACCCTGGGTGGCATCGCGGCGGAGGCCCCGGGCGATCTCCTCCATGTCGTCGATGACACCGCGGGCCTGGTCGGTATCGTGCAGGCGCCACGCACGGCGGTCCTTGGGATCAGCGCGACGCTCGACGAAGCCCGCAGCCTGCAAGCGGTCGATGACGCGGCCCACGGCAATGGGCTCCATGTCCAGCTGTTCCGCCAGTTCGTTCTGGCGCATGCCGGGCCGGCGATGCAGGGCCTTCAGGGCCCGCCACTGGGCACGAGTCAGTCCGAAGCGCACGGCGCGTCGATCGAAGTGCTTGCGGAAGAGCAAGGTCACGTCGTTGATGAGGTATGCGAACGAGATATCTTCGACTTTGAGTTCGGCCATGGCCTTGGATTGTATCGCTGGTATGTCATGGACATCGTAGCCAAATGCCACCCTGGCCGTCACAAGGAGTTTTCTTATGACTTTCGAAGTGATCGAAGCCGATATCACTACCCTGCCGGTCGATGCGATCGTGAACGCCGCGAACGAATCATTGCTCGGTGGCGGAGGCGTGGACGGCGCCATCCATCGCGCTGCCGGACCGGCCTTGCTGGCCGCCTGCAGGGCCTTGCCGGAAGTGCGCAGGGGCGTTCGCTGTCCCACCGGCGAAGCCCGCATCACGCCCGGCTTCGCTCTGCCCGCCCGCTTCGTCATCCACACCGTCGGACCAGTGTGGCATGGCGGCAACCATGGCGAACCTGGCCTTCTGGCCGAGTGCTATACGAATTGTCTCAAGCTTGCCCGCGAAGCAGGCGTCGGCTCGATCGCGTTTCCGGCGATCAGCGCCGGCATATACGGCTACCCGGCCGACGCCGCGGCGGAGATCGCCGTGCGGGCGATCCGCGCTGCCGACTGGGCACCCGGGCGGGTCGTGTTCTGCACGTTCGGCGCGTCGATGACCCGCATCTACAGCGCGCTGGTGTAGGAGCGCGCCTGCGCGCGACGTCTTTTGGGGCCGTGAGCAACAGGCCCTGCTGCTTTTGAGGCCGTGAGCAACAGGCCCTGCTACGCCTCGCGAAAATATGTCGCGCGCGGGGCGCGCTCCTACACAGTGCGGGTTACCGGGGGTAGAGAGGCGGCAGGCCATCGCCGGAGCTTGCCGCCGGCGAGGGCTTCCAGTCGAAGCCGTCCGCGAAGGCGGCGCGCAGCACCACTCCCGGGGCATCGCCGTTCCCGAAGCGCGCGCGCTGCAACGCTGCGATCGCGTCGGGTTGGGCGCCTTCGCGCAACGCGGCGGAAAGCTCCCCCAGCGTGCGGATGGACGGCCGGATGGCACGCGCCCACTGCAGGAGGCTGCGCTCCATGATGGCGGGATCGTTACCTGCCGCGGCCTGGAGGAAGCGCGCATGTGCCGGCCGTTCCCTGGTGGGCGGATCGCCGGCGGGCGGCGCCTTCCCTTCCCGCGGCCCGCGGCGACGGGAAACCAGGAACCATGCGGCAACTGTCAGCAGCCACAGCGCCAGGACCGCGACGAACAGCGAACGCCACGGCACGCTTGCCGCAGTGGACGAAGGCGCCGCGACGACGGAAGCTGCCGGGGCTGGCGCGGAAGACGCGTATCCCGGAGCCCCGGCGGCCGTGGCTGCCGGTGCGGCGGTCGCGGCCACCGCTCCGCCCTCGCCCACCTCGATGTCGTGCGCCGGGATCGTCGCGACTTCGGGCTTGTCGGTGACGACGTTCCACCAATGCAACGTGGTGGCGGGAATATGCAGCGTACCCGTGCGCGTGGGCACGACGGCGAAGCCCTGCTGGCGCCGGCCGGTGACCCAGGCTCCGCTCGTACTGCCACCCGTGACGGCCTTGTCCGGATAGACGTCGGCACCGTCGAGCTTCGGCAGCGACAGCGCCGGGAGCGCCTCGAACGGCATGCCGGTGGCAGACAGGTGCATGGTCAGCGTGATCGGTTGTCCCACGCGTCCCTTGCCATCCGCGGGCAGACCGTCGAGCGACAGCTTCAGGTCCCGGGCGGGAATCCATGCGCCCTCGCTGGCCGACGGCGGACGTCCCCGCACGTCGATGCGTACCTTCTCGGCCACCGCATTGACCGGTTCGCCCGCGCCGAAAAACGAATTCGCGTCGGTGGGATCCACCGCCGTGCCCTGAAACGTCGGCGGCTGGATCTCCAGCGTGCCCGGATGTTGCGGGAAGATCGCGTAATGCCGTTCCACGACGTTGAAGCGGCGCCCGCCGCGCATCGCCTGGTAATTCGCATCCTGGCCGATCCGGCGTACTTCGGCACCTTCCGCCGTGGGATCGCCCAGCTGCCCGTCGGCCAGGTTCACCGCGAAGTAAAGACGCAGCGTGTAGTCGATCTGCTGGCCTACATAGGCCTGGGCGGGCTCGGCCTTGCCCTCCAGCACGATGGGGCGATTCGCCGCTGCCGCGGGCGTATCGTTCGACGCCGCCACGTCGAGCGACACCGGTTGCGTCTGCTGGCCACCGATCGTCAACGCGGGAACGGTGAGGTGTCCCTCGCGGCGCGGGCGCAGCGCCACGCCCAGGATCGTCTTCGATTCGCGCTTCCCGTTGATGATGCTGAGCGTGTGGTTCGTGGATGTGCCGAGGACGACGAAATCCGGTGTCAGCGGCGACAGGTCCGGCGAATCCGTCGTCTGGTCGCCGATCTCGATGTTCAGGGTGACGGTCTCGCCCACGCCGATCTTGCTGCGATCGAGCGATGCGACGGGTGCCGCGTCCTGTGCCCAGGCCAGCGGCGTCAGGCACCCCAGTACGAAGGCCAGCAGGATCCCGCGCATTGTCATTCTTCCGGCTCCGCGCCATGGCGGCGTTGGTATTCGAGCATGAACTTCCTCCGCAACAGGCCGCCGGGATCGTCGGGCACGCGCATCAGCGCGCGCTGCACGTCGGCCGGCAGTTTCGAGGACGCATCGTCGCCGGAGACGGCGCCGAGATCGTGTTCCTTGTCGCCTTCCTTCGCTTCGCCCTTGCCGGCGAGGGCCTGGTCCATCTTCTGCTTCAGCGCCGACTGCGCCTGTTCGGCCTGCGCGCGCTCCTGCTCCGACTTTGCGCTGGCATCGCCTTGCGGAGCCTGCGCCTTGCCGCTGTCCTTGCTGCGATCGCCGCCTTCGCCTTCGCCGGCGGACTCCTGCGTGCCCGGCTGCTTGCCATTCTCGTTGCCCTCGGCACCGGATTGCCGCCCGCTCTCGCCCTGTTTTCCGTCCTTGCCATCCTGCTGGCCCTGCTGCTGGCCCTTGTCGCCTGACTTGCCCTTCGGGTCCTTGTCCTTGTCGCCCGTGCCGCCCTGCTTGTCCTGCTGCTTCTTCGCGTCTTCCTGCTGCTTCTTCAGGAAATCCGCGACGGCCTTGCGGTTTGCCGCGGCGTCTTCGTTGCGCGGATTCGCCTTGAGCGCGCGGTCGTAAGCGGCGATGGCGTCCTCGTAACGCTGCTGCTTCGCCAGCGCGTTCCCGAGGTTGTACTGGGAGTCGCTGTCGCCGCGCTGCGCGAGTGCCTTCTCCGCCTCAGCGTAATCGCCGGCCCGGTAAGCGGCGGCGCCACGCACGGCGGCGTCCTTCGCCAGGGCCAGGGCACGTTGCGCGTCGCCCGCGGCCAACGCGCGCGCGGCCTGCTGGTCGCGCGTGCGGAAGATGTCACCAAGCCCATCGGCGTGAGCCGGAGAAAGCGGAACCACGGCGAGCGCGAACACGAGCAGCCAGCCGCGGCGGAACGCGAGTGCCACGATCGGCAGCAAGGGCAGGAGCAACCACGGGCCACGGTCCTGCCACTCGCCGGACGTAGCGCCTTCCACCGCCTGGCCCCCGCCGTCGCCGCGCGCGATGCCTGCCAGGGCGTCCACATCGGACGTATCGTTCGCGGCTACCACGAAGCGGCCGCCACCCGCTTTCGCCACCGCGGCGAGCGAGGCATCGTCGCGCTGCGCCATCACGATCTCTCCGCGCGCATCCTTGAGGAAGCCGCCATCGTCCGTGGCGATGGGACCTCCGCGCACACTGCCGATGCCGAGCACGGACACGCGGTCGCCGGCGGCACGCGCGCGCTGCGCCGCGGTCGTCGCGGCGGCATTGGCGCGATCGGTCACCAGCACGATGGAACCGCTGCGCAGGCCGGCACGGCGGATCAGATCGGCGGCGAGGTCGATCGCCTTGCCCGGATCGTCGCCATCCACCGGCATCGTGTCCGGCGCGAGCGCGGTGAGCAGGTCGTCGACGCTGTGCGCATCGGTCGTGAGCGGCGCTACAGTGAAGGCTTCGCCGGTGTACGCGATGAGCGCGTTCATGCCGTCGCGATTTGCCGCGTAAAGCCCGCGCACCTTGTAGCGCGCCCGGCTCAGTCGGTCGGGCACGACGTCGTGCGAGAGCATATGCGGCGACATCGACACCACCACCACCTGGGCGGCGCGCTCGGCGAACAACTGTTGCTTCTGCCTGTTCCAGGTCGGCCCGGCGAGCGCGAGGACGGCGAGCAGCGCCGCGGCGACGAACGCGGCGACCGGCGCGCGCGAGGCCGACGGCGTACCGTCGAGCAGGTAGGGAAGCAGCGCGGGATCGGCAAGCCGCGCGAGCATGCGCTCACCCGGCCGCCGGCGGCCCACGGCCCACGCAAGCACCGGCAGGAGCAGGAGCAGCCATAGCCAACGCGGCTCGAGGAAGTGGAAATCGGCCAACCAGGTTTTCATGCGCTGTTCCTCCCGCCGAGGTAACGCGGAAGCACGCCCAGCGCGAAGAGGATGAGCGACAGTACCAGCGGCCAACGGAACAGTTCGAAGCGCGGACGCAGCGCCGCGCCTTGCTGCGGCACGGGCTCGAGCGCATCGATGGCCCGGTATGCCTTCGCCAGTTCTTCCGTGTCGGTGGCACGGAAGAAACGGCCGCCTGTCTGGTTGGCGATGTCGGTGAGCATGCCGACGTCGAGATCGGCTGAGGGATTCACCACACGGCTGCCGAAGAAGTCCGGCACCCGCATCGCGTTGGCGCCGATGCCGATCGTGTACACGCGCACGCCGGCCGCCTTGGCCGCGCGTGCCGCTTCGCGCGGCGCGATCGAACCCGCGTTGTTCACGCCGTCGGTGAGGAGGACGACGACGCGCGCTTCTTCCGGCATGTCGGCAAGGCGTTTCACGGCGACCGCCAGCGCATCGCCGATCGCCGTCTCGCGTCCGGGCAGGCCGACGACCGCGCCATGCAATTGCGCACGCACGGCATCGAGGTCATAGGTCAGCGGGGTGACGAGGTAGGCCTGCGAGCCGAACAGGATCAGCCCGAGCTCATCGCCTGCGCGGCGGTCGATGAAGTCGCCGGCGATGGCCTCGACGGCGGCGAAGCGGGTGACCTGCTGGCCAGCCAGCTGCATGTCGTCCAGCGACATGCTGCCGGAAAGGTCCACCGCCATCATCAGCGCGCGGCCGCTGCGCCGTTGCGGTTCGGGCGGGCCGAGATGCTGCGGGCGTGCCGCCGCGACGACCAGGCTGAGCCAGGCCAGCGCCAGCAGGAGCGTCGCGGCGAACGGAGCCCTGGTCAGCGACGATTGCACGAGGACGAGGCCCGGCTGCGGCAGGCTAAGGGCCTGGGCCGGTTTCAGCGGACGCAGCACATGGCGCAGCAGCCAGGGCAGCGGCAACGCGAGGAACATCCATGGCCAGGCGAATTCAGGTAGCGACATGCGCAGGCCTCCCGCGCATCGCCGCGCGCACCCAGGCCTCGACGTCGCGCGCGGCCTTGGCCACGTCGAGCTCGGCGACGCGGCGGTATTTCGCTTCGTCCAGTGCGGCAAGCGCGGTGACGTCATGACCCGGCGCCATCGCGGCGAGCGCGTCGCGCCACCGCGTGCCGGTCAGGATGACGCTCGAGGGATCGCGCATGCGCGCCACACGGCGGACGAGCTGGCTCGCAGTGGCCGCGAACGCCAGGGGGTCGCCGTGTTCGGCGTGGCGAGCCGTCGCTTCGCGAAGGTCGGCCAGCGACGCCTCGACGAAACGGCGCCACGCGGCGCGCCGGCGCAGGACCACGACGAGCACGGCCGTGCCGGCCACGAGCAGCGCCAGCAGCGCCCACCAACCCGGCGCCAGCGGCCACCACATGGATACCTGCGGCACATGGATGTCACGCAACTCGGGTCCGTTGACGGGCATCAGCGGGTCCTCGCCGTACCGAGCAAGGCCACGATGGCGTCGAGCGGGTCGGCGCTCGTATCCACGCAGCGATGGCGCAGTCCGAGGCCGGAGCAGAGCTCTTCCAGCCGGCGATGGCCTTCGCCGAGGCTGCGCGCGAAGTCCGCGCGCTGGCGCTCGCCCTGCAGCATCACGTCGTAGTGCACGCCGCGATGGGCGAAGGGGTAGCGGCCCGCCGGGGGCTTCGACAGTTCCAGCGGATCGGCCACCGTCAGCACGGCCACTTCGGCCTTGGCGACGAGACCGAGCATGCGTCCGCGCGATGCCGAATCGACGGAGAAGCCGTCGCTGACGAGCAGGACGCGCGATGCACCGTGCATCAGCCGGCCCGCGCGTTGCAGCGCCGCCGAGAGCGTTTCGTCGTCTCCCGCGGGCAAGGCATCCCAGGCGGCGATGGCGCCGGCGAACGCCAGTGCTCCACGCGCGCCGCCCTGCGGACGCAGCAGCTGGCGCTGCCCGCCGAAGGCCAGCACGCCGACGCGGTCGGCGCCGCGCACCGCGTACCACGCGGCCATGGCCGCGGCGCGAGCGGCCTGTACCGACTTGAAGCGGGTACGCGTGCCAAAGCGCATGCTCGCATTCGTATCGAGCAGGACCAGCAGGCGCCCTTCCCGCTCCTCCTGGAACAGCTTCGTGTGCGCGACGCCGCTGCGCGCGGTCAGGCGCCAGTCCATGCGGCGCACGTCGTCGCCGGCCTGGTAGACCCGCGATTCGGCGTAGTCCATGCCCCGGCCGTGCAGTCGGCTTGGGCGCTGCCCGCTGCGTTGCACGCGGGACGCCACCTGCGGCGCGGGCGCGCGCGCCACGCGCGAGCGCAGTGCGATCAGTTCGGGCAGCGACACATGGACGCGCCCGTCGGCGCTGGGAGCGGCGGCGGTCACGGCAGCGGAACGAGGTCCAGCAGGCGGGCGATCACGGTATCGATGCGTACGCCTTCGGCTTCCGCTTCGTAGCTCGGCAGCACGCGGTGACGGAGCACCTCATGGGCGATGGCGTGGATGTCCTCCGGCACGACATAGTCGCGACCGGCGAGCCAGGCGTGGGCGCGGGCGCAGCGATCGAGGGCGATGGTCGCGCGCGGGCTGGCGCCCCAGGCGATCCAGCGGGCCAGTTCCTGGCCGTAGCGGCCGGCGTCGCGTGACGCGACGACTAGCTGGGTGATGTACAGCTCCAGGGGCTCCGCCATGTGCACCGCGAGCACCGCGTCGCGTGCGGCGAAGACGTCCGCCGGACGCAGGCGGTGCGCAGGCGGCGACGCCGGATGCAGGGCCTCGCGGGCCTGCTGCCGGGCCAGACGGAGGATCGCCAGTTCCGCGTCGGCGTCCGGATAACCGACGGTCACGTGCATCAGGAAGCGGTCCAGCTGTGCTTCCGGCAGGGCGAAGGTGCCTTCCTGCTCGATCGGATTCTGGGTAGCCATCACCATGAACAGGTCCGGCAAGGGCCAGGTCCGCCGCCCGATGGTGATCTGCCGTTCGGCCATGGCCTCCAGGAGCGCGGACTGCACCTTGGCCGGGGCGCGGTTGATCTCGTCCGCCAGCACGATGTTGTGGAACAGCGGGCCGCGCTCGAACTCGAAGCTGCCTGTCTGCGGACGGAAGATGTCCGTGCCGGTGAGATCGGCCGGGAGCAGGTCCGGGGTGAACTGGATCCGGTGGAAGTCTGCCTCCACACGGGTGGCGAGCGCCTTGATCGCCGTGGTCTTGGCGAGGCCCGGGGCGCCCTCCACCAGCAGGTGGCCATCGGCCAGCAGCGCGATGAGCAGGCATTCGACCAGGTGCGGCTGGCCGATGATGCTCTGGGCCAGGTCCTCGCGCAGGCGGACGAAGGCGTCCTGGAGCGGAGTGGCGGCGATCGGCGTGGCTGACATCGAGGAAATCCCGGGCAAGGCGAAGGCCCGATGAGACCACAGAGCGGCCCGGAAGTTTAGGGCCGAAGGTAAGCCTCCCGGCCGGAACGAAAAAAACGCCCGCGTTTCCGCGGGCGTTCGGGAAGCCTCTCGAAGGCGGTCTTCTTACTGCAGCGTATCGCTCAGGATGCGCGGGGTGACGAAGATCAGCAGCTCCGCCTTGTTGTTGCCGCGGTTGGTGCGGCGGAACAGCACACCGATGCCCGGAATGTCGCCGAGACCCGGAACCTTGTCGGTCGTATTGCTCTTCGTGATCTCGTAGATGCCACCCAGCACCACGGTCTGTCCGTTGTCGACCAGCACCGAAGTATTGATCTCGCGGGTGTCGATCGACGGGACGAAGCCGCCGCCCGGCGAGGGCGTGTTGCCGGCGAGAGCGTCCTTCTTCACGTTGATCTTCAGGTAGACGCGGCTATCGGCGGTGATTGTCGGGGTCACGCGCAGCTCCAGCACCGCGTCCTTGAACTGCACGGTGGCGTTCTGCGCACCGCCGCCCGAGCTCGAAGCCTGGTAGGTCACGTAACCGATCTGGGTACCCTGCTTGATCACCGCTTCCTGCTGGTTGGCGGTGATGACGCGCGGACTGGAGATCACTTCGCTGCGGCCTTCGGTCTGCGCCGCCGACAGTTCCAGGTCAACTAGGTAGTTTGCACCCAGGATCGCCAGGCCGATGCTGCCGGCCGGGTTCGATACAGGCAGGTTGACGTTGTAACCGCCAGGCAGCGTATACGGGTTTCGAGTGGGCAACGTTCCGGTCGAACCATTGGCGAGGTATTGGTTGACCGCATTGTTGTAGGCCACGTCGCTGTTACGGACGCTCGTGACAAGGCCAGCGGTGCCGCCACCCGTCGTACCGGTGCCGCCGCTGCTTAGATCGGGCGACGTGCCGATGATGTTGTTGTTGTTGTGATTGAATCCCTGCGCGCCCCAGCGCACACCGAGCTGGCGGGTGAACTGGTCGGTCGCCACGACGATGCGCGACTCGATAAGCACCTGCTGCACCGGGCGGTCGAGCGTGCCGATCAGCTCACGCAGGTCGCGGATCTTGTCCGGCGTGTCGTTGATGAGCAGCGTGTTGGTGCGGTCGTCGAACGACACGCTGCCACGCGGGGAGAGGAAACCGCGGGTCGTATTGCCACCCGAACCGCCGCCGCCCTGCAGGCTGCCCTGGGTCAGCAGCTTGGCGATGTCTTCCGCCTTTCCGTAGCTGATCGGAATGTAGTCGGAGACCAGTTCCGCCGTGTCCTGGGCCTTCTGGCGCGCATCGGCCAGGCTCTGCTCGTAGCTGGCGAGTTCGGCCTGCGGCGCGATCCAGATGACGTTGCCGCTGCGGCGCTTGTCGAGGCCCTTGGCACGCAGGATCACATCGAGGGCCTGATCCCAAGGCGTATTGACCAGGCGCAGGGTGACGCTGCCGCCGACGCTGTCGGAGGCGACCAGGTTCAGCTTCGCCTCGTCAGCGATCAGCTGCAGGGCGGAACGGACCGGGATGTCCTGGAAGTTGAAGGTCAGCCGGGAACCCGAATACGTCGGTTCCTGACCCTTCGCGGCCTTCGCGCTCGGCGTTTCGACCTTCTTGGGCGCGACTTCGACCACGTATTCGGTAGCGTTCTGGTAGGCCGACACCTCGACGCTGCCCTTCGTGCGGATGTCCAGGCGGGCGCCGCCCGGACGCGAACTGGGCTCGATCGACTGCACCGGCGTGGCGAAGTCGAGCACGTCAAGACGCTGGTTGAGTTTCGCCGGCAGGGTTGTGCCCGGCAGGCTGATCACCACGTGGTCGCCTTCGCGATGCATCTCCGGCGTGGATGCGGCATTGCCGAGGGTGACGAGCACGCGGCCCTCGCCGTTCTGGCCGCGACGGAAATCGATGTTGCTCAGCGGCGTACCGGCGCTCGAAGGCAGGGCCTTGGTCGGATCGGACACGATGGCCGTCGTGGTCGTGGCACCGGTCGGGCCGTTGTTCACGGTGACGACGAGGTTATTGCCTTCCACGCGGGTCTTGTAAGCCGAATCGCGGAACAGCTCGAGGGTGAGTCGGGTGCGACCGCCGGCCGACACCACCGATACGCCCGAGGTGGCGCCCTTGCCGATATCGATATGGCGCGTGCTGAAGGTGTTGGTGGTGTCCGGCAGGTCGATGGCGATGCGCGGAGGATTGCTGGTGGTGAAGATCCTCGGTTCCGGAGCCCGCTCGGAGAACGCGAGGGTCAGCTCGACGCGGCCACCCGGCTGGGAGTCGTAGCTGACGTTCTGGAGCGCGTTGGCCGCCACGGCGGTGCCGGTGAAGGCACCGGCGAAGGCCAGCGTGACGCCGAGGATCCAGCGGCGCGACCGATGGCGCGCGCTACCCGGCAGATGATTGAGTTTGGTCGTCATGTGCGTCATCCCCGAGTTCTTATTTCTCACCGACCGCGATGCTTGCCGGACGCTCCATCCAACCGCCGGAGCCGTTAGGCACCAGCTCGACCAGATCGATCCGGTCCTCGCCCACGGCGGTGATCCGTCCGTACGCCTGCCCCATGTATTCATTGCGGTGGACCCGATGGATCACCCCTCCGGGGTCCTTCACGAGCGCCTCCAGGCTACGGCCAGCACCGACCGTGCCAACCATCTTCAGGCTATCCAGTGAAAACATTTCCAGCGGTTCCTTGGGACGGTTCTCGTCCGGGCGCGGGCCACTGGTCGCCCCGGTATCCATTTCGGCCGTGCTCGGGCTGAACGGATCGCGGGCGCCCTGGTCCTGGTAGGCAAAGGTTTCGAAGGTGCGGATGACGGGCAGCGGCGGGATGGGCTCGCCCTTCTTGTGTTTCTCGGCGTCGACCCATTCACGCAGGTCGGAGGTGCCACGCGTGCAGCCGCCGAGCGCGAGCATTCCGAACAGCGCGAGCGCGAGGGGCCGGATCAGGGAATGGTGGCGTGTCATCACTTCTTCCCCTTTGCCGGCTTCGCAGGCTTCTGCGTTTCGTCGTCATCGAGGTAGCGATAGGTCTTGACCGTGCCCTGGAGAACGAGCAAGCCGGATGTGCCGGCCTTGCCGTCCTTTTCCTTCGGACGGAGCGAGACGTCGTGCAAGGTCAGGATGACGACGCGCGGCAGCGAGGCCACGCCGCTGATGAAGGTGCCGAACTGGTGATAGGTGCCGATCATGCGCAGGGTGATCGGCTTCTCGGCGTAGAAATCCTTCGGCGTTTCCGGGCCCGGCTGGAACAGCTCGTTCTCGATGCCGGCCGCGAGCGCGGTCTGCGAGATATCGATCAGCAGTTCGGGCATTTCCGTCTTGCTGGGCAGCTGGCGCAGCAGGGTGCGCAGCATGTCCTGCATGTCGGCCAGCTGCTGTTCGAGCGCCTCGAGATTGGCCGACTTCGCCTGCTTCTGCGAAAACTCGGACTTCAGGCGCTCTTCCTGCTGCTCGGCGTTGGCGAGGTCGTCCTGCTGGCTGCTGATCTGGAAATACCAGCCCGCGAGCAGGACCACGGCAAACGTCAGGCCGGTGAAGAAGAGCTTGATCGAGTTGGGCCAGCCGCCGACGTTGTGGCGATCGAGATTGCGCAGATCGTCCAGGAACTTCATGGCTTGGCTCCTGCCGGGGCCGGCGCGGCCGGGGTGGTCGTCGGCATCGGGGATGGCGTAGCCGCCTTGCCGGGGGCGGCGGTCGCCGGGCCACCGGTGGCGGCGGTGGCCGTTGCGACCGGCGTCGCAGGTGCCGGCGCGGTGGCGGATCCCGCGGGAACCCCGCCAGGCGGCGTTTCGGCCGGGGTGCTCAGCTTCACGTCGAGGCCGAAGGTGTACGGCATGCGCGACCCGTCATGCGTGTTTTCCGTCTTGCGCAGGTCGACATGCCCCATCCAGGGCGATGCCTCGATATTGCGCATGTACTCGGCCACGCTGGAGTTGGACTGCGACACGCCATCGAGCGACATGGACTCGGCGGACTGCTTCATGCCGGCAAGGCGGGCGCTGGCGGGAATCGTCTTCACCAGTTCGTCGAACAGATGGACCATCTGCGAGCGGTTCGCCTGCAGCTGCTCGATGATCTGCTTGCGCTGGAGCAGGTCCGCGCGAACCTTTTCCAGGTCCTTGATCTTGGCGATGCGGTCGTCGAGCTGCTTGATCTCGGCCTGCAGGTAGCTGTTCCGGTCGCCCTGGTTGCTGATGCGGGCATCCATCCAGAACGACCAGGCGATGAGCACCACGAGGGCGGCACCGAAGGCCAGGCCCAGCTGGATGTAGAACTCCCTTTCACGTTGCTTGCGGCGTTCGGCGCGCCAGGGGAGCAGGTTAATGCGTGCCATCAGTCGAAGCTCCTCATGGCCAGGCCGACGGCGATCATCATGGCGGGCGCGTCCTGGGCCAGGGTCTGGGCCTGGACGCGGCTGGACAAGGCCATGCGCGCCAGCGGGTTGGCTACCACGCAGGGCACGCCCAGCTGCTGTTCGAGCAGCTCGGTGATGCCGTCGATGGCGGCGCAGCCGCCGGCCAGCACCACCTGGTCGACGCGGCTGTACTCGCTGCCGGCGAAGAAGAACTGGAGCAGACGGCTCACCTGCTGCACCAGCGACTCCTTGAATGGCTCCAGCGCCTCGGTCTCGTACGACTCCGGCAGGCCGCCCTTGCGCTTCGCCCGGCCGGCTTCTTCATAGGAAAGGCCGTAGCGGCGCATGATCTCGTCGGTCAGCTGCTTGCCGCCGAACACCTGTTCGCGGGAGTAGATCGTGCGCTGGTTCTTGAGCACCGCCAGGGTGGTCATGGTCGCGCCGATGTCCACCACGGCCACCAGTGCATCGCGCGACACCGCCAGCTGGTCGGCGACCATGCTGAAGGCGTTCTCCATGGCAAACGCCTCGACGTCGATCACCCGCGCGGTGAGGCCGCCCAGGTCCAGCGCGGCGATGCGCATGTCCACGTTCTCCGTGCGCGAGGCGGCCAGGAGCACATTGTTCATCTCGGGATTGTCGCGGACCGGCCCCAGCACCTCGAAATCGAGGCTCACTTCCTCGATCGGGTAGGGGATGTACTGGTTCGCCTCGACCTGGATCTGTCCCTCGAGATCGTCCTCGGAGAGATCGGCCGACATGGGGATGATGCGGGTGATGACGGCCGAACCGGCCACGGCCGCCGCCGCATGCCGCGACTTGGCGCCGGAGCGGGCCAGGGCGCGGCGGATGGCCTCGCCGACCGCCTCGACCTCGACGATGTTCTTTTCGACGACCGCATTGGGCGGCAGCGGCTCGACGGCATAGTGCTCAACCCGATAGCGCCCGCCGGCGTGGCTGAGTTGCAGCAGCTTTACCGCGGTCGAACTGATGTCGACGCCAATCAAGGGCGCCGCCTTCGGTGTAAAGAGCCCCACGATGTCCCCCTTGCCGCGCCTTGTCGGAATTGGTCTTCGGCGCGAGGGCATTAAACCTAAACCTTAACGGATTGGCAACGGCCCTCATGGGCCGCTTACCGGCACTAATTCACAAATCCAGTCACTGGGTTAGCGAATGCCGTTAACACCCGGTCGAATTCCCCCGGCCCCGCCCCGGCGACGGCTTCGCTCTATACTCGGCCCCGACACACAAGGCGGTGACCCCTTCCCCTCCATGCGAATCCTCAAGCGTCTGCTGCGCTATGCGCTGTACCTGGCCCTGGCCGGCATCCTCTTCGTGGTTGGCGCCGTGGGCGTGGCCTACTGGCTGCTCTCGCCGCGCCTGCCCTCCGTGGCGGTTCTCCGTGACTACCATATGCAGGTCCCCCTTCGGGTCCTGAGCTCCGACGGCCGCCTGATCGCGTCCTTCGGGGAGACCCGGCGCATCCCCGTGCATATCGCCGACGTGCCGGCGCGGCTCAAGAACGCCGTGCTTTCGGCGGAAGACGCCGATTTCTACAGCCATCCCGGCGTCGACTGGCACGGCATCGCCCGGGCCGGCATCCACGTGATCCTCTCCGGCGGCGACAAGGGCCCGGGCGGCTCCACGATCACCCAGCAGGTGGCACGCAACTTCTTCCTCAGCCCGGAAAAACTCTATTCGCGCAAGCTGACCGAGATGTTCATCGCGCTGCGCATGGAGAACGAGCTCAGCAAGGACCAGATCCTGGAGCTTTACATCAACAAGATGTTCCTCGGGCACCGCTCCTACGGCCTGGCCGCGGCGGCGGCGTACTACTACGGAAAGACTCTCGACCAGCTGACCGTGGCCGAATGCGCCGCGCTGGCCTCCACCTTCCAGCTTCCTTCGGTGGTGAACCCGCTGAACAACCCCAAGCGCCTGCTCGCCCGGCGCAACTGGGTGCTTGGCCAGATGCTCGGTAACCGGTTCATCACCCAGGCTGAGTACGACCAGGCCATCCAGGAACCGAACGATGCCTTCCCGCACGAGCAGCAGATCGAGGTGGATGCGCCCTACCTGGCCGAGATGGTTCGCCAGCAAGTGCTCGAGAAGCTCGGCAACGATGCCCTTACCGAGGGCTACGTGGTGCACACCACCGTGCCGAGCGACAGCCAGGCCGCCGCCAACGAGGCATTGCGAAGCCGGCTTTCCGCCTACGACCGCCGCCACGGCTACCGCGGTCCCGAGGGCCACGAGGAACTGCCGGCCCAGGCCGGACCCGAGGACTACGACCGCGTTCTCGCCGGGTACACGAGCGTGGCTGGCATGATCCCCGGCATCGTCACGGAGACCGGTGCTAAGGAGGCCAAGGTGTACCTCTCGCCGAAGGAGACGGCCACGCTGAGCCTGGAATCGATGGCCTGGGCCCGTCCCTACGTCAACGAAGGCCGGGCCGGCGCCGCGCCCACCCGCGTCGACACGGTGTTGAAGCGCGGCGACGTCGTCCGCCTGTTCCGTGCGGCGAAGGACGAGGTCAACGAAGACCTGGCCACCGACGGCAACGCCGCAGCCGCCGCCAAAGCCGAGCCGAAGATGGAATGGCGCCTCACCCAGATCCCGGCCGTGCAGGCCGCGCTGGTGTCGCTGGATCCCGAGGACGGCGCGGTGCGCGCGCTGGTGGGTGGCTTCAGCTTCGTGCGCTCGAAGTTCAACCGCGCCGTGATGGCCGCGCGCCAGCCGGGATCCAGCTTCAAGCCCTACCTGTATTCGGCGGCCTTCGACCGCGGCTTCACGCCCGCCTCCATCGTCAACGACGCGCCCGTGGCGCTGTCTCTTATACACATCTCCGAGCCCACGAGACGGACTCCGAGCGCGGATGCCGGCTGCTGCTGGAAAAAAAAAAGGGGGGGGGGGGGGGGG